>CAYXTJ010000005.1:37818-47694 GCA_964467715.1 uncultured Sphingomonadaceae bacterium | reverse complement strand
TGAAAGTGCTGCTGGAAAACCTGCTGCGCTTCGAGGACGAAGGCTTCACCGTGGGCAAGGACCACATCCAGGCGATTGCCGACTGGCAGAAGAATCCCACCACCGGCGAGGAAATCCAGTACCGCCCGGCCCGCGTTCTGCTGCAGGACTTCACCGGCGTACCTTGCGTGGTTGACCTTGCCGCCATGCGCGATGCCATCGCCAAGCTGGGCGGCGATACCGCCAAGATCAATCCGCAGGTTCCGGTCAACCTCGTCATCGACCACTCGGTGATGGTGGATGAATTCGGCCACCCCAAGGCGTTCGAAAAGAACATGGAACTCGAATACGCCCGTAATGCCGAGCGTTATGACTTCCTGAAGTGGGGCGCGAAGAGCCTCGAGAACTTCTACGCCGTGCCTCCGGGCACCGGCATTTGCCACCAGGTGAACCTCGAACATATCGCCAAGGGCGTGTGGTCTTCCGAAGACCAGAACGGCGAGCTGGTCGCCTATCCTGATACCTGCGTCGGCACCGACAGCCACACCACCATGATCAACGGCCTGGGCGTGTTGGGCTGGGGCGTTGGCGGCATCGAGGCGGAAGCTGCCATGCTCGGCCAGCCGATCTCCATGCTGATCCCCGAAGTCGTCGGCTTCAAGCTGACCGGCGCGATGGCCGAAGGCGTGACCGCAACCGACCTCGTACTCACCTGCGTGCAGATGCTGCGCGAACACGGCGTTGTCGGCCGCTTCGTGGAATTCTATGGCCCGGGCGTTGCCACGCTGTCGCTGGCAGACCGTGCCACCATCGCCAACATGGCCCCCGAATATGGCGCCACCTGCGGCTTCTTCGGCATTGACGACAAGACGCTGGAATATCTGCGCCTCACCGGCCGCGCGGAACAAGATATCGCGCTGGTCGAAGCCTATGCCAAGGAACAGGGCATGTGGTTCACGCCGGAGAACGAGCCGGTCTTCTCCAGCACGCTGGCGCTCGACATGTCCTCTGTCGTGCCGAGCCTCGCCGGCCCCAAGCGCCCGCAGGACAAGGTAGCCCTTCCGCTGGTGGACGAGCTGTTCAATGGCGACCTTTCCAAGGTCTACAACAAGTCCGGCCCGGCCCGCGTTGCCGTGGAAGGCAAGGACCACGACGTGGGCGATGGCGACGTCGTGATCGCCGCCATCACCAGCTGCACCAACACCTCCAACCCGGACGTGCTGATCGCCGCTGGCCTGGTGGCCAAGAAGGCCAATCAAAAGGGCCTGAAGCCCAAGCCGTGGGTGAAGACCAGCCTCGCACCGGGATCGCAGGTTGTGACCGACTATCTCGAGAAGGCAGGCCTGCAGGAACACCTCAATGCCATCGGCTTCGACCTTGTCGGCTATGGCTGCACCACCTGCATCGGCAACTCCGGCCCGCTGGCCGAACCGATCAGCAAGGCGATCAACGGCAATGACATCGTTGCCGCATCCGTGCTTTCCGGCAACCGCAACTTCGAAGGGCGCGTCTCGCCCGACGTGCGCGCCAACTTCCTCGCATCGCCGCCGCTGGTGGTCGCCTATGCGCTGAAGGGCACGGTGACCGAAGACATCACCGAAACCTCGATTGGCCAGGACCATGACGGTAATGACGTGATGCTGGCGGATCTGTGGCCGACCACGCAGGAAATCGCCGATCTGCGCGCCAGCAGCATCGATCGCACCATGTTCGAAAGCCGCTATGCCGACGTCTACAAGGGTGACGAGCACTGGCAGGCAATCACTGTCGAGGCATCCGACACCTATGCCTGGAAGCCGGGCAGCACCTATGTCGCCAACCCGCCCTACTTCGAAGGCATGGGCATGACGCCCGATCCGGTGACCGACATCGTGGAAGCCAAGCCACTCGCAATCCTCGGCGATTCGGTGACGACTGACCACATCAGCCCGGCCGGTTCGATCAAGGAAGACAGCCCGGGCGGCCAGTACCTGCTGGCCAACCAGGTCGCCAAGCAGGACTTCAACTCCTACGGCTCGCGCCGCGGCAACCATGAAGTGATGATGCGCGGCACCTTCGCCAACATCCGCATCCGCAACGAAATGGTCACCGGCGTGGAAGGTGGCTACACCACCTACAACGGCGAGCAGATGGCCATTTACGATGCGGCCATGAAGCACAAGGAAGACGGCACACCGCTGGTTGTCGTGGGCGGCAAGGAATATGGCACCGGCTCCAGCCGTGACTGGGCAGCAAAGGGCACCATCCTCTTGGGCGTGCGCGCCGTGATCGTGGAAAGCTTCGAGCGGATCCACCGCTCCAACCTGATCGGCATGGGCGTTCTGCCGCTGCAGTTCAAGGATGGCGACACCCGCGAAACGCTGGGCCTGAAAGGTGATGACAGCTTCACCATCAAGGGCCTTGCCGGCATGAACCCGCAGCAGGATGTCGAGGTGGAAGTCACCCGCGCCGATGGCAGCAGCTTCACCTTCACCGCCAAGTCGCGCATCGATACGGCGAACGAGATGGAGTACTACCGCAACGGCGGCATCCTGCAGTACGTGCTGCGCAAGCTGGCAGCCTGATCGGAGAGAAAGCCGTGATCCGCACAACCGCAGCACTCGCACTGGCAGGGGCTCTCGCCCTTGCCGGTTGCACCTCCGAACCGGCAACTGAGGAGGTAGGCAGCGAAAGGGCGGGGATGGCAGCGGTGGAGACGATCTCCGCCGCTGACCTTGCGGCCATGATCGAAGCGGGCGAAGCAGTGCTCGTGGATGTGCGCACACCCACGGAGTTTGCCGAAATGCGCGTTGCGGGCGCGCTCAACGCCCCGCTTTCTACCTTCGATCCGGCAGCCATGCCGATGGAGGATAGCCGCGAGACGATCCTCTATTGCCGTTCCTCGCGCCGATCGGGACAGGCCGCCGAAATGCTCAGCCAGCACATCGGCGGCACGGTGCGGCATCTCGAAGGCGGGATCATGGCGTGGCAGGAAGCCGGGCTGGACACAGTCTCCGAACCCGAACCGGCAAGCTAGCGGGTTCACCGGCCCGATGGACCGCTACACCTTCTCTGCCCCCAATATCTCCGGCGCAGTCACCGATCCTGCAAACGATCACCGCAAGCTGGCCGCGCTGGGAGACAGGGTGCGCGCAAGGCTTGCCGGAAAGCCCGGCATCGTGTCGCTGGGCGGCGACGCACTCGACCTGTTCCTGATCCCGCAATTCATGAGCGAGGCTGAATGCGCCCGGTTGGTGAAAGTGATCGACAGCAAGATCGGCCCTTCCACCCTGTTCAAGGGCACGGAGATCGACGGGTTCCGCACCAGCTCGACCCACCATTTCGAGGATACGGACCCGGAAATCACCGCCGTGCGCACGCGCATCAGCAAGGCGCTGGGAATTGACGAGAGCCACGCCGAAACGATGCAGGGCCAGCGCTATATGGCGGGCCAGCAATACAAGCATCATTTCGACTACTTCTTCACCAGTCAGGAATACTGGCAGCAGGAACGCCGCCGCGGCGGGCAACGCAGCTGGACAGCGATGCTGTGCCTGAACGAGCCGGAAGAAGGCGGCGAAACCAACTTCGCCAAGCCCGACATCTCCATCCCGCCCAAGCCCGGCACGCTGGTGGTGTGGAACAACATGGACCGCAGCGGCCACCCCAACGGCCAGACGCTGCACGCCGGCACGCCTGTTCTGAAGGGCCGCAAATACGTGATCACCCAGTGGTTCCGGCAGGAGGAGTGGTCTCACTACTTGCGCTGAGGGCAATCAAGTCATCGCTGGCAGAAATGAGAAGGGCGGCTCGCACACTGTGCAGGCCGCCCTTTCCCTTGCCTAGTCTGTATTAGCCTCAGGCCGCGTCGCGATCCTGGGTTTCGCCATCCTTGCGGCGGCGGCGGCGCGAGAAGACTGCGGCCGCACCGGCACCGAACAGCAGCAGCATGCCCGGCGCAGGCACCGGAGTGCCACCGGTGGTGGTGGAGCTGCCCGAGGTCGACGAAGAGGACGAGCTGCTCGAGCTCGAGCTAGAAGACGAACTGGAGCTGCCGCCCGACGAGGACGAACTGCCCGAAGAAGAGGAGCTGCCCGAGGACGAACCGGAACTGCCCGAACCACCGATGATGATCGGCTGGCCACCACCGCCGCCGCGCACGGGTGCGCCCTGCGGCCGGGGAAGCGGGGGCAGCGGCAGCGGAACCGGCTGCGGTTCTGCCTCCACAACGCGGTGGATGCGGCGCGTTTTGCGGCGCGGGATTTCGCGGCGAGCCGTCCGTCCTTCACATAGGTCAGTTCGGGTGCTGCCCGCTCCTGGTCCTTGTCGGACTTGTAGCTGACGCTGTCTGCCTGCGGTTCCGCCACATGGACGGCACCATCAACCGCAAGGGCACTGCCCGCGGCGGCTGCCGACAATTTCGCAAGGGCCCTTCTCACCGACATGATTGTCTCTCTTCGCGTTTTTCCTGTGACCGTCGGTTGCCATTTCGGACAGTTACGGTCTTCTGAACGCTGTCAAAGAGCCTCTCATGGGCGCCAGTGACAATGGCAAATGGGCCTGTTTGCCTGTCCCGAATGCAATTAAATGGCCGATTTTCGGGCCATTTGGCTGCATTGCCCCACAATGGAACCAATCCGCGTCCCATTCCCTAACAAGGGTTAACGGCTGCGGCCTATCTTGGCGGATCGAACAGCCCTGCCTGGCCGCCATTTGCCGATTCGGCAGGCGGAACGAGCCCCAGATGCGCCCAGCCACCGGCATTGAGGCAACGCCCCCGCGCGGTGCGGGCCACCAGTCCCAGCTGGATGAGGTATGGCTCGACCACTTCCTCCACCGTGTCGCGCGGTTCGGAGAGGCCCGCAGCGAGCGTTTCCACCCCCACCGGACCGCCCTTGTAGATATCGGCGATCATGGTGAGATAGCGCCGGTCCATCGCATCGAGGCCGAGATTGTCGATCTCCAGCCGGGTGAGCGCCTTGTCCGCCACCTCCGCCGTCACCAGCCCGCCGCCGCCGACATGGGCGAAGTCCCGCACGCGGCGCATCAGCCGGCCGGCAACACGCGGCGTGCCGCGCGAACGGCGGGCAATCTCGCGCGCGCCCGCGGGGTCCATGTCCAGACCAAGCAGGCTGGCCCCGCGCGTCACCACCCGCTCCAGTTCGTCCTCGGTATAGAAGTTCAAACGCACCGGAATGCCGAAGCGATCGCGCAAAGGCGTGGTCAGCAGGCCTTGCCGCGTCGTCGCTCCCACCAGCGTGAAGGGCGGCAGGTCGATCCGCACGCTGCGCGCAGACGGCCCCTCGCCAATGATAATGTCGAGCGCGCGGTCCTCCATCGCCGGATAGAGAACTTCCTCCACCACAGGGTTGAGGCGGTGGATCTCGTCAATGAACAGCACGTCATTGGGCTCGAGATTTGTGAGCAGCGCGGCGAGGTCCCCCGCCTTGGCGATCACCGGGCCGCTGGTGGCGCGAAAGCCCACGCCCAGTTCCTTGGCCACGATCTGTGCCAGCGTGGTCTTGCCCAATCCGGGCGGACCGAAGAACAGCACATGGTCCATCGCCTCGCCGCGCCCCTTGGCCGCCTCGATAAACACCCGCAGGTTCTCGCGTGCAGCCTGCTGGCCGACGAATTCGCCAAGCGATTTCGGGCGCAGAGCTGCGTCCGGATCTTCCGGCTGGCGCTGGGGGGTGAGGTCAGGATTGCTGCTCACCGCCTACCACCACATGCCGGGCCGCCACTGGCGGCGGCTTTCAAATCGGGCGAGGTCGAGCATGGCATCAAGCACCCTCACCATGTTGGCAGGCGCGGTGCAATGTTCGGCATCGCTCATGCCGTAACCGGCCGCGTCATGCTTTTCGAGCACGACATGGCGGCCATGCGCGCAGAAGGTGTTTTCCCCGCGCCGCCAGCTTTCGGGCAGGCGCTTCCACAGGCTGCTTTCCTCCACGCGCGCGAGGAAGGTGGCGTATTCGTCTGCCGAGAGCTCGCGGCGAACCTCCTCGGTGCCATCCTCCCGCTCGGCGCGCAGCACGGTGCCGGAAACCCAGGCGCTGCCATCCGCCATCTCATCAACCGCCACCTGCACCTTGTCCGAACGGATATAGGACCCGCCATCGAAGGTGGCGCGATAGCGGCGGGCGTAACCCGCCATGGCTTCCTCGCTCCACAGCAGCTGCGATCCGAACATGCCGAGCGTGCCGCGCATATAGCCGCCATATTCGGACTGCTCCGCCACGCCGGGCGGGTACATCGCAGGCTGTTCCTGCGCGGCGAGCGGGGTGGCGAAGAGGAGGCAGGCGACAGTTGAAACGAAACCTCGACCAGTAGCCAGCCATCCTTGGAGATGGAGTGTATTCGCCACGCTCATCTCGCAAAGACCACCTTGGTTCGATATTCGCCGGCCACTGCATCGCCATTCCGATCAGTCGCAGGGTAGAACTCGAAGTCCCCGTCCATCAGAAAAGTGCACGTCGCTTCCTCTAGTTCAGCGAGTGGAGTTTCTGCCCTCGCCGCACAAGACAATGGCGTTCCGCCGGCATCAATTTCGAACGTTACGAAGACGTCGAAGAGACCTTCCGGAGCAATTGCGCCGATCCTCTTTCCTTCGTCGCTTCCGAAAGCCCTCATCATCCTTGTAGCAGGAGGTGAAGGTGGCGACATTCGTGACCGATCAAACTGGCCAAAAGCCGCAAGCTGGCAAGAGTAGAGCAGGTCTATCTGGCTTCGCTGCTTGAAGGTTGTTTCGCTCAGAAGGCCGGTTTCCCGCTCGTATTCCATGTGTCGTGGATAAGTCCCGCTTTCACGATCAGGTTCCGTAAGTATCACTTGGTGATCGTTTGACGAGATGACCTCGTAAACGCTGTGTGATGAGCAACGATCTTCACACCAGAGGCCTGCCGCCAAATCCACTTGCACATGCTTCGGGGGACCAAACGCATATTTGGTTCCTTCGGCACCTACTTCAGTGCCTTCGCCATAATTGCAGAGCAAATCGAATTGCTCTGCATTGGCAGCAACCGACCAGAAGCAGAGGACCATTGATACGAAGGTCGCGAATATGCGCATCACCCCGCCGCCCTCTTCAGCGCCACGCGGATCAGTTCGCTTTCGCCTGCGCCCTCGCCCAATTCGGCTTGCGCCCTCGCCACGGCTTGCGCCGCAACGGCAGGCTTGAAACCAAGGTTCTCCAAAGCCGACACCGCGTCAGCACTCGCACTGCCAGCAGGCGTCGCGGCAACCGATACGCCGCCACCAGCGCCACCGCCCGGCAAAGCGCCTGCCTTGTCCTTCAGCTCATTGACGATACGGCCCGCCAGTTTCGGGCCAACGCCCTTGGCGCGGGCAATTGCGGCGGCATCCACGGCGGCGCAGGCATCGCGCACTTCTCCGGTGCTCAATGCAGACAGGATCGCGAGCGCCACCTTGGAGCCAACACCCTGCACGCTCGTAAGCAATCGGAACCAGTCGCGTTCGCCCCCCTCGGCAAAACCGAGCAGGCGCATGTCGTTCTCGCTCACCTGCAAATCGGTATAGACGGTGCAGGCCTCGCCCTTCTCGCCCAGTGCGTTCAGCGTCTTGGACGAGCAGTGGACGAGGTAGCCCACGCCGCCAACGTCAATCACCGCCCAGTCTTCACCGGTTTCGTCGAGCAGGCCTTTGAGCTTTGCGATCATGTTATGTTCTTGCCACCGGAGTGGCGCGAATGCCAGCGCCGCGTTTCGCTTATCCGCAAGGTGCGGCGTTAACATTTGGAACACATGGAACACGGTTATTGGCAGGAAAATCTCCTCCGCCCGCACCGCCCCTGTGATCGCGCAGGTCAGGAGGGGTTCGAGGCGGGACAAGGCGGGCGGCATGGCACGGGGGCGCATGAGTAGGAAATGGACAGCGCCGCAATTCTGCGCCAAAGGCTCTGCCCCATGAGCATGAACACATTCGGACGCGTTTTTCGCTTTACCACCTGGGGGGAAAGCCACGGCCCCGCGCTGGGCGCAGTGGTGGACGGGTGCCCTCCTGGCCTGAGCGTGCACGAGGCGCATATCCAGCCCTATCTCGATGCGCGCCGCCCCGGCACCAGCCGCTTCACCACCCAGCGGAACGAGCCGGACCAGGTGAAGATCCTTTCGGGCGTGTTTGAAGGCAAGACCACCGGCACCCCGATCAGCCTGATGATCGAGAACACCGATCAGCGCAGCAAGGACTATGGCGAGATCGCCAAGGCATACCGCCCCGGCCATGCCGACTATGCCTATGACGCGAAGTATGGCCATCGCGACTATCGCGGCGGCGGGCGTTCGTCTGCGCGCGAAACGGCAGCGCGCGTGGCGGCTGGCGCGATTGCGCGGCTGGTGATCCCCGAAGTGACGGTGACAGCCTATGTCAGCGCCATCGGCGGGGACGAGATCGACCGCAGCAATGTGGACTACACCTTCATCGACCAGAACCCCTTCTTCTGCCCGGATCGCGCTGCCGCCGAACGGTGGGAGAGACTGGTGGACGAGGCGCGCAAGGCAGGCTCGTCACTGGGCGCAACGGTGGAATGCGTCGCCACGGGCGTACCCGCAGGCTGGGGCGCGCCGCTCTATGCCAAGCTCGACGCAGACATTGCCGCTGCCATGATGGGCATCAACGCGGTGAAGGGCGTGGAGATCGGCGAAGGCATGGCTGCTGCTTCGCTGCGCGGTGAAGACAATGCTGACGAGATGCGGCCCGGTGCAGAGGGGGGCGAACCCGAATTCCTCGCCAATCATGCGGGCGGGATTGCGGGCGGCATCTCCACCGGCCAGCCAGTCGTCTGCCGCGTGGCCTTCAAGCCGACCAGCTCGATCCTGATCCCGCGCCAGTCGATCAATGCGGCTGGCGAAGCCGTCGATATCCGCACCAAGGGCCGCCACGATCCCTGCGTCGGCGTTCGCGGCGCGCCGGTTGTCGAGGCAATGATGGCGCTGGTGCTGGCAGACCAGAAGCTGCTGCACCGGGCTCAGGTTGGATAGCTTTCCTCATGAACCCGCATCCGCGGGTTCGTCCTCCCGGCTGTTCCCTCCGCTTCGCTGCGGGGCCGGTCCGGGCGCCCGGTCGGGCTTGCGGCCACTTCCGTGACCGTTTTTTACCGCGTGCGTTGCCAGCTTACCGATACACCGCCAGCCCCAACACCGCCCGCGAAAACTCGCTGAACCATGCGGTCCCGACCACCGCTTCGTGCACAGCGCCCTCGATCACGATGAAGGCCGTTCCGAATAGCGAATAGTGGCCGATCGCTTTCGTCTCGCGCCATTCCTGTACCAGCAGCGCGGCGGCCATGCCCCACAGGGTGAGGTAGAGCCAGAAGGTGGGGATCGGATCGTCCAGCCCCAGCGCCTGGAACCAAAAGCGGTTCACCCCCGGCGGCAGCACCGGCAGCATGGCGAACATGATCATCCGCTTGTGGATCTGCGGGCGGGTGCGGTTGCGGATTGCCAGCGTGAACATGATACCAAAGCCGATCACCGCGAGTATGCCGAGGTACAGCCCGTCCGTCCCCGGATCGCGCCCTGCATCCATCCCCCCGCGCGAGGCGATCAGCTGGATCGAAAGGCCCAGCATCAAAATGGCCGTGGCATGCGCGATACCCCACATGCCGAGGCTGCGATGCAGCTTCACATTCCCGGCCCCCACAAGGCCCGTCTGGACCAGCAGCAAGAGCATCCAGCAAACGAACACCACACCGTGGATATGCACGATCGGCGGCGCGGGCGGGAAATCGCCTTGCAGCGCAGGAAGCGCGGAATGCATCCCGAACCCGCCAAAGACGAAGATGCACATCACCAGCGCGAGCCAGAAGAAGAATGTCGGCTGGAAACCGCGCACACCCGCTGTAGTGTTTGCTGTCATGAAAACCCCTCTCCGCCCGGCAATCTAGCGCGGACGCAGGGC
>CAYXTJ010000005.1:0-37718 GCA_964467715.1 uncultured Sphingomonadaceae bacterium | reverse complement strand
TGTTTGCTGTCATGAAAACCCCTCTCCGCCCGGCAATCTAGCGCGGACGCAGGGCGAAGCAATCGCGATCAGCCATCGGGTCAGATGCCCGGTCTCCCAGCGCGAAAAGCCCCACTCGCCAAATGAATCATGAAAAAAACACAACAGCTGTTGCACTTTTCGAAACATTCACGGAGGTGATCGATTGTTTCGATCAAAGCAATCGCATCAATCGGCTTTCTTGCGGCAAATCAATGCCTATCTGCCGCCTCGTAATTCAAACACCCGATTCACGACTGCCCGGTCACGGGAAACATTATCAGGAGACGAAAACACCATGGGTATCATCGGCAGCACTATCAAGCCGTTCAAGGCCACCGCATTCCAGGCCGGCAAGGACTTCTTCGACGTCACCGAAAAGGACATCGAAGGCAAGTGGGCCGTGTTCTTCTTCTATCCGGCTGACTTCACCTTCGTCTGCCCGACCGAGCTGGAAGACCTGAACGAGAAGTATTCCATGCTGCAGGACATGGGCGTTGAAGTTTTCGCCGTGTCCACCGACACCCACTTCAGCCACAAGGCATGGCACGACACGTCCGAGAAGATCGGCAAGATCAAGTATGCCTTCCTGGGTGACCAGCTGCACACGCTGTCCAACAACTTCGGCGTGCTGCGCGAAGAAATGGGCCTGGCTGACCGCGCTACCTTCGTGATCGATCCCGATGGCGTGATCCAGATCATGGAAATCACCTGCGAAGGCGTGGGCCGCAACGCCAACGAACTGACCCGCAAGATCAAGGCGGCACAGTACGTCCGCAACAACCCCGGCCAGGTTTGCCCGGCTGCGTGGGAAGAAGGTTCTGACACGCTTGCCCCGTCGCTTGACCTGGTTGGCAAGATCTAAGCTGCGAAGCGTCTAGCTTCACAGGTCCCGTCGCCCCCGACGGGTCGCACGAACGGCTCGGGGTCTTCCATTCCCCCCATCCCTTGGAAGCCCCGGGCCGTTTTACGTCTGAACAAAGGAGAAATCGCGATGCTCGATGCCAACATGACCGCTCAGCTGAAGCAGTATCTCGGCAATCTGCGCGAGCCGATCGAACTCGTCGCCAGTCTTGGTGATGACAAGAAATCGGCTGACACGCGCGAACTGCTGGAAGAAATCGCCGCGCTCTCCGACAAGGTTTCCGCCTCTTTCGATGGCGACTACGAGCGCAAGCCCAGCTTCATCATCCGCCGCGCATCGGACGCCGGCAAGTGGGTGCGCTTTGGCGGCCTGCCGATGGGCCACGAATTTACCTCGCTCGTCCTCGCCCTGCTGTGGGCCGGCGGCCACCCGCCCAAGGTCGAGCAGGACGTGCTGGACCAGATCGCCGCGCTGGAAGGCGAATACAATTTCGAGATGTATTTCTCGCTCTCGTGCCACAATTGCCCGGACGTGGTGCAGGCCCTCACGCTGATGGCGCTGTTCAACACCAAGGTCACCGCAACGCTGATCGAAGGGGGCACCTTCCATGACGAGGTGGAAAAGCGCAACGTCATGGCTGTGCCCGCCACCTTCCTGAATGGCGAGATGTTCGCCAGCGGCAAGATGAGCGTGGAGGAAATCCTTCAGAAGCTGGACGGCAATGCCTCTGCCCGCGCGGCAGCCAAGATTGCCGACAAGGACCCGTTCGAAGTGCTGGTGATCGGCGGTGGCCCTGCTGGCGCCTCTGCCGCGATCTACACCGCGCGCAAGGGCTTCTCCACCGGCATCGCGGCTGAACGTTTCGGCGGCCAGGTGCTCGACACCATGGGCATCGAGAACTTCATTTCCGTGCCTTACACCGAAGGCCCGAAGCTCGCCGCACAGCTGGAAAGCCACGTCGGCGAATATGATGTCGACGTGATGAACCTGCAGAAGGCCACAAAGCTCACCCCGGCAAGCGAAGTTGGCGGCTATCACGAGGTCGAGCTGGAAAACGGCGCAGTGCTCAAGGCGCGCTCGCTGATCCTATCCACCGGCGCGCGCTGGCGCAACCTCGGCGTGCCGGGCGAGTTCGAATACCGCAACCGCGGTGTCGCCTATTGCCCGCACTGCGATGGCCCGCTGTTCAAGGGCAAGCGCGTGGCGGTGATCGGCGGCGGCAACTCCGGCGTGGAAGCCGCGATCGACCTTGCCGGCATTGTTGGCCATGTGACGCTGATTGAGTTCGACAGCCAGCTGCGCGCGGACGAGGTGCTGCAGAAGAAGCTGCGCTCCATGTCCAATGTCGACATTCTGGTGTCTGCCCAGACCACCGAGATCACCGGCGATGGCGAGCGTGTTTCCGGCCTTGTCTACAAGGACCGCGTATCCGGAGAAGAACGCAAGGTCGAGCTGGAAGGCGTGTTCGTGCAGATCGGCCTTGTGCCCAATACCGAATGGCTGAAGGACAGCGGCCTCGAACTCTCCAAGTTCGGCGAGATCGCAATCGACCACAAGGCGGCCACCAACCTGCCCGGCGTGTTTGCCGCCGGCGATGCCACCACGGTGCCCTACAAGCAGATCATCATTGCCATGGGCGAAGGTTCCAAGGCAGCGCTGTCAGCCTTCGATTACCTGATCCGCAACCCGGCCCCGGCCGAGCTGGCCGGAGAAGCCGCCGCGTAACCAGGCCACAATTCACAGCAGGAGCCCCGCCTTGCGCCAGCCGCAGGGCGGGGTTCTTGTTTGCCGCAATGCGAAAATGCGCGTTCGGCAAATTCGATCAATGAGTGCGCATTAATCGTTTGGAACAATCATGGTCAAACGCGCATTCTCTTCAGGCGAAGTAAAGCGCGACTCGCATCCTGCGGGTCTGCCAATGGCGAGAGGAGAAAAGCACATGGACGCAGAAACCGGTTCAATGTCAGGGGGTTGCCCCTTCCACGGTGAAGCACGATCGCTGCTCGGCCGCACCAACAAGGATTGGTGGCCCGATGCCCTGCAGCTGGAAATCCTGACCCAGCAGGGCCGCAATGCGGACCCGATGGGAGACGATTTCGACTATGCCGAGGCCTTCAACGCCCTCGATTACAACGCCATCAAGGCAGACCTGACCGCACTGATGACCGACAGCCAGGACTGGTGGCCGGCAGATTATGGCCATTACGGCCCCTTCTTCATCCGCATGGCCTGGCACGCTGCGGGCACCTATCGCACGGGCGACGGGCGCGGCGGTGCGGGCAGCGGTCAGCAGCGTTTCGCCCCGCTCAATAGCTGGCCGGATAACGGCAACCTCGACAAGGCGCGCCGCCTGCTGTGGCCGATCAAGAAGAAGTACGGCAAGCATATCAGCTGGGCCGACCTGTTCATCCTCACCGGCAATGTCGCCATCGAAAGCATGGGCGGCCCGGTGTTCGGCTTCGGCGGCGGCCGCAAGGACGTGTTCGAGCCGGAAACGGTTTACTGGGGCACTGAAGAACTGTGGGTGAACGAAGGCGTCGAGACCCGCATCATCCCCGATGAAGGCAAGGCGCTGGACGGCCCGCTGGCGGCGATCCAGATGGGCCTGATCTACGTCAATCCGGAAGGCCCGGGCGGCAATCCGCACGATCCCGAAGGCATGGCCCGCGACATGCGCGAAACCTTCGCCCGCATGGCCATGAATGACGAGGAAACCGTTGCCCTGACCGCTGGCGGCCACGCCTTTGGCAAGTGCCACGGCGCAGCCCCGGCAGACACGCTGTCGGGCTCTCCGGAAAGCGAGGCACTGGCGTTGCAGGGCTTCGGCTGGGCCACCAATGAGGACGATATTGCCTCTGGCCACATCACCACATCGGGCATCGAAGGTGCTTGGACGCCGAACCCGACGCAGTGGGGCAATGACTATTTCCGCCTGCTGTTCAAGTATGAGTACAAGCTGGTGCAAAGCCCGGCGGGTGCCAACCAGTGGACCCCGATCGATCCCGATCCGGAAGACATGGCGCCTGATGCGCGGGACCCGAACAAGAAGGTCCCCACCATCATGACCACGGCGGACATGGCGCTGAAGCGTGATCCGGAATATCGCAAGATTTCCGAACGCTTCCTCAATGAACAGCCAGCGCTGGACGATGCCTTCGCCCGCGCATGGTTCAAGCTGTGCCACCGGGACATGGGCCCCAAGGTCCGCTACCTCGGCCCGGAAGTGCCGGCAGAAGACCTGATCTGGCAGGACCCGGTGCCCGCAGGCTCCAAGCCTTCGGACAGCGATGTTTCGTCCTTCAAGTCCGCCATCCTCGGTAGCGGCCTGACCGTTTCCGAACTGGTGAAGGCAGCATGGGCCTCGGCCTCGACCTATCGCAACTCGGACCATCGCGGCGGTGCCAATGGTGCCCGCGTGCGCCTTGCCCCGCAGAACGGCTGGGCGGTCAACGATCCCGACGAGCTGTCCAAGGTTCTGGGCAAGATCGACGAGCTTCGCGGCAACCTCTCGATGGCCGATGCCATCGTGCTGGCTGGCGCGGCGGCAGTCGAGAAGGCAGCGGCTGATGCCGGCCACACGGTCAGCGTCAACGTGTCCACAGGACGCGGTGATGCATCCGAAGAGCAGACCGATGCGGAAAGCTTCGAGCCGCTCGAACCCTGGGCTGATGGCTTCCGCAATTACCTGCGGATGAAGGCCAGCGTGAAGACCGAGGATATGCTGGTGGACCGTGCCCACCTGCTCGGCCTGTCGATCCCCGAGATGACCGTGCTGGTCGGCGGGATGCGTGCGCTTGGCGCCGTGTCGGGCAATTCCGGCATGGGCGTGCTGACCGACAAGCCCGGCACGCTGACCAATGATTTCTTCGTGAACCTGCTCGACATGGGTACGAAGTGGATCGTGGTGGACGAAAGCGCGGACGAGGAATTCGTCGGCAAGGACCGCAAGTCAGGTGCGGAAAAGTGGCGCGCCACCCGCACGGACCTTGTCTTCGGCTCTAACTCGCAGCTGCGCGCGCAGGCCGAAATCTATGCCGAGGACGGCAATGAAGCGAAGTTCGTCAATGACTTCGTGGCCGCCTGGACCAAGGTGATGAACGCGGACCGCTTCGACCTCGCCTGAGGCAAGCGCTCCCGACAGTTGGGAAGAGGAGGCCCCCGGCAGCGATGCCGGGGGCCTTTTTTATGGCAGGTACGCTAGATCCAGCCCGCGTCCTTGAGCAGCTGCACATTGGCGCGGCTGACCGGCGCTTCTATCCCGTTATCCAGGATCAGCCGCACGTTGCGCCCAGCTCGCTTCACATCCGCCACTGCGTTACGTGCGACCCACCAGCTGCGGTGGACCTGCATCCCGTTCAGACCGCCCATTTCCGCAACTGCATCGCGCATCCGCATCAGGACCAGCTCGCTGCCCAGCGCGGTGTGCGCGCGAACGTAGTGTTCCTCCATCTCCAGCGCGATCAGGTCCGTACCGATTTCGGCAGGCAAACGATCAAGGAATTGCGCGCGGTCAGCGCCCTCTCTTGGCGTGCCAGCAGCTGCCCGGTGCGTTTGCGCTTCAGCCTGCCCGGATGCGGGTACTCCCGCGATCGACGCGGGGGCCGCAGCATTGCCTCTCCGTTCGAGAAGGAAGAACACCACCGTTATCCCGCTGCCGATCAGCAGCACGCTGGCATAAGTCCCCAGCGCCTGTTCCAGGCTGGGTGCGCGCAAGGGGCGCGAGAGGAAACCGATCAGCCAGACGATCACCGACATGGGAATGGTTGCTATCAGGCAGGCCATCACCCACAGGCCCCATTCGGCAAGGTCAAGCTTCTGCCCTGCCTTGAGCACGAAGTAGCTGACGGGCCGGTAACAGGCATAGCCGGCATAAGACAGGCCGAGCCAGTAGATCAGCCGCAGGGCCAACGGGTCCGCGTAGGAACTGAAGGGGCCAATCAGGCCCAGCACCAGCCCGACAATGCTCATCACCGTCAGGTCGATGATGACCTGACGCCAGAAACGTGCCGTTGGTGTGACCACATTGCTCATCGGGATAGCTTGGTAACGCCCATTCACGCATCGCGAAATGGCAAAACCTTATGAATACGGGGGAAACGGCGACAACTTGCGAAGCGATGAACCCGCAGGCGCAAGCGCGATTGCCCGCAAACGGGCGGCTGGCAAACCGATCGGCGTACAGACTCCAGACGGAGTTCCTGCCATGACGACTCTTGCCAATCCCAGCACCAGGTCCGGCTTCGATATATCACCCTTCACCCGCGCCATGGTGATTGTCGCAGGCGGTACGATGACAGCGATCTGCCTTTACGCGATTGCCCGAGCCTTGCTTGGCCTCACGCCCCAGTTGCCGCACCTTCGCTACGTTGCGGTGGCGGTCCATGTCGCAACGGCGCTGCCCTGTGTGCCGCTGGGCGCATATCTGCTGCTGGCGCGCAAGGGCACGAATCTGCACAAGCTGCTGGGCAAGGTCTGGGTGGCACTGATGCTGGCAACGGCGACAGCGGCGCTGTTCATCCATTCGGGCGGCGGTTTCAACTGGATCCACATCTTCGTGCCGGTGACTTATCGCGCATGCTGGAAGATCGTCAGCACAGCCCGCGCCGGCAATATCAAGGCGCACGAGGGCGAGATCATGGGGCTGTTCTTCGGCGCGCTGATGATCCCTGGCATCTGGGCCTTCATCGGCGAGGGCCGCCTGATGAATGTCATGTTGCTGGGCTAGCCGCGCCGCCGCAGCACAAGGTAGAGCGCGCCGTCGCCCCCGTGGCGGCGGTGCGCCTTGCGCACGGCCGCAATGTCGGAACCGTGCGGCCCGGCGGCCAGCCAGTCGAGTATCTTGGCGCGGATCGCCCCGCGCCGCTCGCCCCGATCAGCGGCATCCACCGGGCGCGGCTTGCCGGTGATCAGCAGCACCATCCGCGCGCCGCAAGCCTTCGCCTGCATTATGCCGGTGTCGAGCCGCCGGTGCGCCTGTTCCAGCGTGTGGCCGTGCAGATCCAGCGTGAAATCGGGTTCCACCGCCGCGCGTGCCAGGCGCCGCTCCCAATGGGAATCGAGGCCCTTGTCCGGCGCAGCAAGCGACGAAGGCGCGGTCGATGCAGGGCGCGGCGGAACAACCGGATCAGGCACACGGCCCTTCGGCTTCTTGCTGGCCACCGGCATCGGAACCTTGGCCGGATGCGAAAGGAGCGGCGATTTTGCGACGGCATGACGCTGTTCAAGCGGCGTCACGCTGGCCGCCAGCCGTGCCCACAGCGCCGCCTCTTCAGCGGTGAGGCCGCGCGGAGGCCGCGCCATCAGTTGACGCCCAGCCGGTCCAGCGTGCCCTTGGGCAGGAACAGGGTGGCGGTGCCCCGCGCGCTCATGCCGCCGGCCACTTCACGCGCCCTTTCGCCAGCACCCCAGAAGGTATCGAAGCGGTTGGCCCCGCGAATGGCCCCGCCGGTATCCTGCGCCACCCACATGCCGCGCGCTTCCACCCTGTCCGTGGACAGGAACACAGGCGCGCCATAGGGCACGAATTTGGGATCGACCGCCACGCTGCTTTCGCCGCGCACCGGCACGCCGATGCTGCCCAGCGGGCCATCGCCGCCCAGTTCGGTAAAGAACAACCAGCTCTTGTTCATCCGCATCAGATCGCGGCCTTCCGCCGGGTTTTCGCGGATATATTGCATGATGCCCTGCATCGATCCGGAGTATTGTCCCGGCCCGCTGCCCAGCAGGCCGCGATCGCGCATCACCCCGCCGATTCCGGTATAAGCATGGCCGTTCTGCCCGGCATAGCCAATGCGGATCACCTCGCCTTCGGGCGTCAGCAGGCGGCCAGACCCCTGGATCTGCAGGAAGAAGAATTCCACCGGGTCTGCCGCCCATGCAATCTCCAGCCCGCGCCCTTCAAGCACGCCTTCCTCGATCTGGGTACGGTCGTAATAATCGACGAAATTGCCGCGGGAATCGAACCTGCCGAGCGGCGGGCGGCCGGTGCGCTCGGCTTCGGGCACACTGGCAGGCCATGCCCGCACAAGGTCCGGCGGCACGGAATAGACTGGTACATCGAAACCGGGGCGACGCGTGCGCGAGCCGAGAATCTCCGGCTCGAAATAGCCGGTGGCATAGGCCTGCCCGTCACCCACGCGCACCGCTTCGAAATAGGTCGCGAAGAAACGCGCGGCATTGTCACGCGGCCAGCCGGTTGCATTGGCGCAGGCGAGGTTCCAGTCTTCCGGGCACGTCAGTCCCGTCTCGTCGCGCCTGCGGGTAACGACACCGCAGCTCGCCTCGAACGCATCGAGCGCGGCGGCGCTGTCACGTGGCAGCAGACCGAAGAATTCGATATTGGGTCCGCGCGCGATGCCAAGCGATGCAGCGTTGACCGCCGCTGGCGTGCCCGGCAGATTGGGCGATGGTGCACGGGGCACCACGCTGACGCAGGATGCCAGCAACGCCGTCCCGGTAAGGGCAGCAAGCCATTTCAGGGAAAGGGAAAGACGCGCCGCCATTTCGAGCTGCCGCCCTGCTTCCCGGATCAGCCTTCGTCAGTCTCGTCCAGCAGCCATGCCGGATCATTGCTGCGGACCTTGCGGCTGAAGGTCCAGATATCGCGGCTTTCCACCGCATCATCCAGCGATCCTGCCACCACATTGCCATCGCTATCGCGGGTAACGGCTGCGATGTCGGACACGAACAGCACGGCAATGCGCGCGGTCTGGCCGTCAAGCATGGCGGAATGGACCTTGGTATCCTCGATCCGGATCAGCTTGTTGTCCAGCGCGTGGCCGGCAGCCTCGCGCGCATCCAGCGCATCGGCAAAGCCCTGGTAGACATCATCATCGCACAGTTCGCGCAGTTCCTCGCGGTCACCACGCCAGAAGGCTTCGAGCACCATCTCATAGGCTCCGCGTGCGCCTTCTATGAAGGCCAGCAGGTCAAACCGGCGATCAGACGAGGCGATTTCGCGCAGGCCCTGCTCGATCGCGGGCGGGAAGCCGGTAAGCTGGCGTTCGCTACGCGGCAGTTCCGTTACCGTGGAAGGCGCCGCGGGAGCCGGCTTGCGGTCATCCCCGCGCTCGAACCCGTTGTGCACGATCTCCTCTTCCTGCTCGGCCCGGCGGCCGAGTACGGAATAGAGACGCAGGCCCAGAAAGGCTGCAACCATGGCGAGGATGATGATCTCAGGTATCACTCGAAATTCCCGATTCGCGGTGCTGGGCGGGCAGGACAATGTCCCACGACGCCCGTTCAGTCCTAATTGTGGCCCAGATAGGACCTAATTACAAATGGACAACAGGCCGTAGGGTCACAAATCCATCATGCGTCCCACTGCTGCAACATCCTGCCCGAACCTGACGTGAATAGGGCAAACGCATCCGGCAGGCGTTGCAGGCAGGCCACGCTGGTGCTACGCGCGCCAGCCAGCACACCAACGATCATTACGCGGCGCTGCGACAGCCTGCTCCGCGACCAGTAACGAAAGTCGAACAAGATCATGGCCGAAGAAGGCGACGTCCTGACCAACCTCAACAACCAGCAGGCTGCAAACGGCGCGGATACGCAGCCGGTGGCAGGCGTGATCAGCCAGTATGTGAAGGACCTTTCGGTAGAAAACCCGAAGGCACCCGAGAGCTTCCAGTGGCAGAGCAAGCCGGAAATGGACGTGCAGTTCAACATCGCCGCCCGCCCGGTGAGCGAAGAGGTTTCCGAAGTCGAACTGAAGATCACCGCCACCGCCCGCACGGCTGAAGGTGTCGCCTATATCATCGACCTGACCTATTGCGGCCTCGCGGGCATGCGCAACATGCCCGAAGATGCGAAGCACGCCTTCACCTATGCCGAAGCGCCGCGCATCCTGTTCCCCTTCGCCCGCCGCGTGATTGCCGATGCCGTGCGCGATGCAGGCTTCACGCCGCTGCTGCTCGATCCGATCGACTTCAACGGCCTCTACGTCCAGCAGCTGCGCCAGAAGCAGGCGCAGGATGCCGCAGCTGCCGGTGCTGGTGAAGCCACGCCGCCCGCAGGTGACGAGGGCTGATGCAGCCCTGCGGGCCTGAGGCTCTGTAGGCGAGGGGCTGGAACCATGGCCCTGTTGCGACACGTCGGGACAATCAGCTCGCTGACGCTGGTCAGCCGCATTGCCGGTCTGGCGCGCGAGATGATCTTTGCGCGCGTGCTGGGTGCCAGTGCGGCGACTGACGCCTTCCTGCAGGCTTTCATCCTGCCCAATGTCTTTCGCCGGCTGTTTGCCGAAGGCGCGTTTTCCGCGGCTTTCGTGCCGATGTTCTCCAAGCGCGTGCAGCGCGGCGAGGACGAGGGTGACGACGGGCACGAGGCAGCCGCGCAGTTTTCCAACGATGTGCTCAGCGTCTTCCTGCCCGCGCTGATCGTGCTGGTGGCGATTGCCGAGATCGCCATGCCCGGCATCATCTGGCTGTGGTCCCCCGAATGGCGCGGCGATGCAGACCAGATGGACCTCGCCATCGGGCTGGCACGCATCACCTTCCCCTATATCGCGCTGATAAGCCTGGTGACGCTGTTCACCGGGATGCTCAATTCAGTGAGCCGCTTTGCGCCCGGCGCCAGCTTCCCGATCATCCTCAACATCGTGCTGATCGCGGCGCTGGGGTTGGCGCATTTCTGGCTGGAGGCTGGCCGGAGCATGGAGGATGCCGTCTACCTTGTCGCCTTTGCGGTTGGCGCGGCAGGCGTGCTGCAGCTCGCATGGCTGTTCATCTGGGTGCGGGTGGCGGGCTTCAAACCCAGCCTGCAATGGCCCAAGGTCACGCCGGAAGTGAAGCGGCTGTGCTGGATTGCCCTGCCCGCTGCATTCGGTGCCGGGGCTTATCAGGTGAACACCATCGTGCAGGTCTATTTCCTGAATGACCTGCCCGGCTCCAACGTGACCTACATGAATTATGCCGACCGCCTGAACCAGCTGCCGCTGGGGATCATCGGCATTGCCCTTGCCACCGCGATCCTGCCCTCGCTTTCGCGCCATATCGCCGCGAAGGACCACTCAGGCGCGAGTGCCGTGCAGACCGACGCGATCGAGCTGGCCATGCTGCTCACCCTGCCCGCTGCCGTGGCGATGGCGATTTGCGGTGTGCCTTTCGTCACCATCTTCTTCGAAGGCGGCCGCATGACCGTGGCTGATGCGCAGGTGGCGGGCGAGGTGCTGGTGGCGCTGGTTTTCGGCCTGCCCGCCTATGTGCTGGTGCGCGTGCTGGTGCCGGGGTTCTACGCAAGGTCGGACACGCGCACGCCGGTTTATGCGGCGCTGGTGGCGCTCGCCTTTTTCATCGGCTTCAACCTTGCCTTCCTGCACCGCTTCGGCGTGGTCGGCGTGGCCGCGGCCAGTGCGGTGGGCGCATGGCTCAACTGCGCAATTCTCTACACGATCCTTGTCCGCCGCGGGCACTACCGCGCGCCGGTGGCCCTGCTGGGCAGGCTGGCACGGCAATTGGTGGCCGCCGCCGCCATGGGCGCGGCGCTGTGGTTCCTGGGCGATGCCCTGTCCGGCCTCTATGCCGGAACCGCCTTCGAGAAGGTCAGCGCTCTCGCCGCGCTTACCGCCGCCGGCGCGGGAATCTATTTCGCGGTTGCATTCCTTGTCGGGGCGATAGACAGGGACCGCATTGCAAAACTTACGAAGCGAAGAAAGGCTGCGGGCTGATGCGCCCCCGGACGACAGGATGAGAGTAGTATCCGGCATCCAGCCCACGGGCCAACCGCACCTTGGCAATTACCTCGGCGCGATCCGCAATTATGTGAAGCTGCAGGACGAGGCTGTCGCTGCTGGCGGCGAATGCCTGATCTTCCTGGCGGACCTGCACGCCATTTCCATGCCGCATGACCCGAAAGAACTGCACAGCTCCACGCTGGAACTGGTGGCAACGCTGGTCGCTTGCGGTGTCGATCCGAACAAGGCCGTGCTGTTCAACCAGGCGCAGGTTCCCGCCCATGCAGAGCTGCAATGGCTTCTGAACGGCACCGCGCGCATGGGCTGGCTGAACCGCATGACGCAGTTCAAGGACAAGTCCGGCAAGAACCGCGAAGGTGCCTCCGTGGCGCTGTTCACCTATCCCGTGCTGCAGGCAGCCGACGTGCTGCTGTACCAGGCCACCCACGTTCCCGTGGGCGAGGACCAGAAGCAGCACCTGGAACTGGCGCGCGACATTGCGCAGAAGTTCAACAATGACTTCGCGACAGAAGAAGCGCCGGTCTTTACCCTGCCCGATCCAATCATCCCGCCCGAAGCCGCGCGCATCATGAGCCTGCGCGATGGCACTGCAAAGATGAGCAAGTCCGACGTTTCGGAAATGAGCCGCATCAACCTGGCTGACGATGCCGACACGATGGCCAAAAAGATCAAGAAGGCCAAGACAGACCCCGAACCGCTGCCGAGCGAGACCAAGGGCCTTGAAGACCGGCCCGAGGCGCTCAACCTCGTCACCATCTATGCCGCACTGGCAGGCATGAGCGCGCAGGACGCGCTGGCCGAATATGGCGGGCAAGGCTTCGGCGTGTTCAAGCCTGCGCTGGCAGAACTGCTGGTCGAAAAGCTTGGCCCCATCCAGCAGCGCTTTGTCGAGCTGAAGGAAGACCGGGAATCGCTCGATGCGATCCTCGCTCGCGGGGCGGCGCAGGCACGTGAAATCGGCGTGCCAACGCTGAAGGCCGCATACAACGCGCTGGGGCTGATCCGCGGTTAAACGGCCAAAATCCGAATCAGCCTGCTGATTGCAAAGGATTTTTCCCGACCCCATTCAAATGCGGTTCAGGCCATGCTTGCTATTGCGTAATCCATGTTCGAGACTTTGTGTCTCGCGGGAATCGCACCTGTCGGGCATGCAGGGCAACCATCATGCCTCGGCAATAAAGAGAGAAATGCCATGGCTGATTTCAGCAAACTGACTACGGGCCTCAAGGTCGCAGCAGGCGCTATCCTGCTAGCTGGTCTCGCTGCCTGCGCCACACCGTTCCGCGCGGATGTTTCGCGCTTCCAGTCGCAACTGCCCGCGCCGCAGGGCCAGACCTTCGCCGTCGTGGCGGAAGATCCGGCGCTGGCAGGCGGCCTCGAATTCGCGCTCTATGCAGACCGTGTCGAGGAAGAGATGGCCGCGCTGGGCTATACCCAGGCCGCATCGCCCGAAACCGCCACGCTGCTGGTGCGCTTCGATTATGGCGTGGATGACGGGCGCGAACGCATCCGTTCCTCTTATCGCGGCTATCGCGACCCCTTCTATTCCAGCTGGTACGGCTATCGCCCGATCTACTACCGCGATCGCGCCGGACGGACCCGTGTGACCTACCTGCCCAGCCGCAGCTGGGGTTACGGCTTCTACGATCCGTTCTTCGAAAACCGTTTCGGCCGCGATATCGACAGCTATACGATCTACACCAGCGGCATCGCCCTGAAGATCGACAATGCCGCCACGGGTGAGCGGCTGTTTGAAGGCGAGGCGGAAGCCGTCTCCACTTCCAACCGCCTACAGTATCTGGTGCCCAACCTGGTCGAGGCGATGTTCACGGACTTCCCCGGCAATTCTGGTGAGACTGTGCGCATCTCCATCGCTCCGGAAGACCAGCCGGTGCGCCGCGGCGACGACTGACACGGCCCCGCCACGGCGGAGGCATGAGAGGCGGGCTTTTCCATCATTGCGGAAAAGCCCGCCTTTTCATTGACGGATCAATAAGGCATCCTGCCCCGCGAACTGATTGGATCGGGGAGAGACTTGATGCCGAAATTGATCACCACCAGCGCACTGGCACTGGCCATGGGCCTTGCGGCTTGTGCAGATAATGCGGAAGACAGCGCGACTACAGAAGCAGAGGCCGAAACCAGCTGGCCCGGCGTGCCTGAAGAGCAGGCCGCGCAAATCCGCGAGCTCGGCTATGTCATCGATCCTGCCAGCTTCGAGATTTATGCCCCGCTGGCGGAATTCCCGCCATATGACGACGTCACCATTCAAAGTGATATCGCCTATGGTGATGATGCCGCGCAGAAGCTGGACGTTTACACCTTTAAAGAAGCAGCCGATGGCGAGAGCCGCCCGGTGCTCGTCTATGTCCACGGGGGCGGCTTTACCGGCGGTACCAAGGCGGGCGGCGGTTACTACCCGCAAAGCGCCACTGCATGGGCTGCGCGCAACGGCATGGTGGGCGTCAATATCGATTATCGCCTCGCCCCCGGCAGCACATATCCCGCTGCCAGCGCAGACCTGGCAGCAGCCATGGACTGGGTGCGGGCGAACATCGCCGAACATGGCGGCGATCCAGATCATATCGTGATCTGGGGCCATTCCGCCGGCGGCAATATCGTGGCGGACTACATCTCCACCGAAAGCATCAATGGCGGTGACGTCTCGGGCGTGAAAGGCGCGCTGCTTATGAGCCCCTATTACACGCTGGACGTGGGCGAGGAGCCGCATGTCTATTACGGCGAGGATGCCTCGCTGCAGACCGCAGCGCCCGCCATCGAGCGGCTGGGAGCCAGCAGCATCCCGCTGATGCTGGTCTCGGCCGAATACGATCCGGAAGTGTTCCGCACCTTCGCCAGCACCATGGTCGAAGCCATGTGCGGCGATGGCAGCACCATGACCTGTCCCACTACACTGGAACTGGCGGACCATAACCACCTGACCGAAGGTGCCAGCATCGGCACGGTGGACGAAAGCTTCTCCGGCCCGTTCAGCGTGTGGCTGGCGGGGCTGTGATGCGAATTGCTGCCTCCGCTATCGGGTTGCTCGGCCCGCATGGCCAGCAGCCCGGCAGGACCGCGATTGCACTTCATTGCTCGGCGAGCGCTAGCTAGCGGGACGGCCGGGAGCAGCTAAAGCGCCGCGTGGCCACCAGTTGAGCCGAAGCCGCCGCTGCCGCGCGCGGTATCGTTCAGCACTTCGACCTCATCCCACACCGCCAGCGTGACTGGGGAGACGACCAACTGGGCGATGCGGTCACCGCGCTGGATGGTGAAATTGTCTTCCGAATGGTTGATCAGGATCACCTTCAGCTCGCCGCGGTAATCGGAATCGATTGTGCCCGGCGTATTGGGCACCGAAATGCCGTGCTTCAGGGCAAGGCCCGAGCGCGGGCGCACCTGGATTTCATATCCCGGCGGGATCGCCACGGCGAGGCCCGTGCCCACTGCCGCGCGCGCGCCGGGGCGCAGGATCAGGTTTTCGGCAGCGAGCACATCCATGCCCGCTGCACCGTCTGTGGCATAGGCAGGCAGGTCCAGCCCATGGCCATGCGGCAAGCGCTTGATCTGCACCAGGACGCGATCAGCCATCGACCGTCTCCAGCTGCCGGGCGATGCTTTCCACCAGCTTCCAGGCCACGTCCATCTTGCTCATCTGGTCCCATTCCTCGACATCGCGCTCGCGCACGATATGCACCTTGTTGTTCGCGCCGCCCATCACATCGCCCGACACATCATTGGCAACGATCCAGTCCACGCCCTTGCTCTTGCGCTTCTTGCGCGCGTTCTCGACCACCTTCTCCGTCTCGGCGGCAAAGCCGATCAGCAGGTCAGGCCGCTTGGAACTGGCCGCAACCATGGCGAGGATATCGGGGTTTTCGGTGAGCATCAGCGCCGGCGGGGCAGAGCCGCGCTTCTTGATCTTCTCGCCGTGGTAATCCTTGGTGCGCCAGTCCGCCACGGCAGCGACCATGATCGCGCAATCGGCAGGCAGCGCGGCCTTCACAGCCTTGTTCATTTCCTCGGCGCTTTCCACGTCGATCCGGTCCACGCCCGGCGGCGTTTCCAGATGCACCGGGCCAGCCACCAGCGTAACGCGCGCACCGGCAGCAGCAGCGGCTGCGGCGATGGCAAAGCCCTGCTTGCCTGACGAACGGTTGGCGATGTAGCGCACCGGATCGATCGGCTCATGCGTGGGACCGGCGGTGATCAGCAAATGCTTGCCATAGAGTGGACGATGTTCAGGGTTCTCGTCAAAGGCGGGCTGGCCTTCGAGCGGATCGACCATGTCCTTGGCGATGGCTCCGACGGGCGCTGCGGCTTCCTCGCCTTCGAAAGGCTGCGGGGCAGACTGGCGGGCGTTGACCGTGTGGTTGATCGCCTCGCGATCGGTTGGCGGCGCGGCAGAGGCAGCCCCTTTGCGCGCCAGCACTGGCGCTACATCGGGATCGAGTTCGGGCAGATCGGCCGCTTCGGGCAGTTCCTCGCCATCCACTTTTTCCGATCGCTGGATGATCGAGCCGAGCAACCCGCCCAACCCAGTGCAAGCGTGGCGCTTCGGCACATCGTCGTCATCATCGTCCGCCCGGTTGGGCAGCGGATCGAAGATGCCGTCGTTGTCTTCCTCGAATTCCTCTTCGGCGAGGCGGCGCAGCTCGGCGGCGATCTTCTCGTGCTCGTCCACGGGATCGAGCATGGCGGCGATCTCGCGGATCACGTCGCGCGGCTCGGGCAGACGGCCGGGGCCGAATTCGCCGCAGGCCATCTCGCCTTCGTCCGGCATCATCACCCGTACGCCGCTGTCTGCCAGCCAGTGAATGTTGCGCTGGGTGGCCTCATGCTCCCACATGCGCACGTTCATGGCCGGAACGCACAGCACGGGCTTGTCTGTCGCCAGCATCAGCGTGGTGCCAAGGTCATCCGCGATGCCTGCGGCCATCTTGGCCATCAGGTCTGCCGTGGCCGGGCATACCACCACCAGGTCCGCCTCGCGGCTCAGCTGGATATGGCCGATCTCGGCCTCGTTCTTCAGATCCCACAGGCTGGTGTGGACCTGGTTTCCGGACAGCGCCGCCAGCGCCATCGGCGTAACGAACTGCGCGCCGCCATTGGTCAGCACGCAAGTGACATCGCCCCCACCCTTGCGGATAAGGCGCACCAGTTCGCATGACTTGTAGGCAGCGATCCCGCCGCCCACGACCAGGAGTATGCGTGGCCCGTCCATTCTCTCTTTCCGGTCCTACGGCGGGTCGGCCGTTCAATAATCAGCCTAGCCCCGGAACAATTCCAAGACCAGTCCAGCGCGAGTCCCTGCAGCAATATGGTTAAGATTGGCTTTTTGCCACCCTTTGCGGCTTATCGTCCCCGTGCCGAATTGATCAGCGATTTCAGCGCACGCGGCACGAATACCAGCCCCATGAACCACCACGGGGTGATCACCAGCGCCCAGTAGAAATTGCTGTCGCGCTCGGCGAGCATGAAGAACACGCCGTATCCGGCAAACAGCAGGAAACCGAATAGGCCCGCATCGCTTTTCCACCCAGCCCAGCCGAGCAGCGGCAGCAGCGCCAGCGGCGCGGCGATAACGCCGGGCAGCAGGTATAGCGCGCTGGATAGCGTGATGTTGGATGTCCAGCCACCGAGCCCGCGCAGCACCAGCCACGGTGCCGAAGCAGGGTCCGCAGGCGAGACGAGGTCGCTCACGATCGCAAGGTGGATGCCGAGGCCAACAGCGAAAGCGAGCACCAGCCCGCCCCACGCCAGCATCTCGCGCCAGTCGCGCCGGAACATGGCCATCGCCCCCATCAGCAACACGAAAGGCAGCGCATGTTCGCGGATCGCCAGCGCAGCGGCCGCAGCCAGCCATGCAAGGAACCACTTGCCGGGACGGTGGAGCCCGAAGGACAGCGCCAGCAGCAGCCCCGCCCAGACTTCGTGCAGCACGAGATATTGCGCCTTCATCCCGATCAGGGCGCCGATCATCAGCAGCATCAGCGCAATGGTGCGATGCTCCTCCCGGCCGGGTTCATCGCCAAGGCGGCGATACCACGCGACGATCGTCAGCAACGCGATGATGCCTGCCAGCACCGCCATGCCGGTGGGGCCGAGGAAGGCGGTAAGGTGGGCCAGCGCGGGCAGGCGGACAGCAAGGCCGGGGCGCACCGGGAAATCCCGCGCGCGCTGCTCTTCCACGGCGACGCGGTGATAGCCTTCCCCACCGGCTACGCGCTGCGCGATGACGGTATAGAGTTCGAGGTCCTCGTTACCCGAAGTCGCTGCATCGCCGGGCGATTGCGCGACAGGCGCCGGTGCGGTGGCAACTTCCGCACCGCCGCCAGATTTGTTCAGGTCCGACCGGTCAGTCCACGCAGCCGCAGCCAGCAGCAGCACGGTGAAGACCAGCACCAATATCGCGGCACCCGGCGCCCAATGGCCGAAACGGTCCCACGCCGGGGCGCGGCCTCTCAGCCCAGCCATCCGAGCGCGAAGCCTCCCCATATGGCAGCAGCTCCTGCAGCAGCAGCCAGCACATAGCCGATCCAGCCGCTGCCCTTGCGCTTGCGGCGATCCCAGATCAGCTCCACTTGCGGCAGCGGCGGCGGTTCGGGCGCGCCGCCCTTGGGCGGGAACTGCTCTTCAAGGCGGCGCACCAGTGCGGGGATGCGCAGCAGCGTGTCGGTATCTTCCTTGATCCGGTCTGCAATCGCGGCCTCCGGGCCAAGCTCGTCCCGGATCCAGCTTTTCACATAGGGGCCGGAGATGTGCCACATGTTGATTTCAGGGTGCAGCTGGGTCGCGATCCCTTCCACCATCACCATGGTCTTCTGCAGCAGCAGCAGGTGCGGCTGGGTCTGCATGTCGAAATCGCGGGTGATGGCGAACAGCCCGTCGAGCATCTGGCCCACGGATAGCTCGCTCACCGGCTTGCCGCGCATCGGCTCACCCACCGCGCGCAGCGCCGTGGCGAACTCACCCACCGAGTGATAGCTCGGCACATATTGCGCCTCGAAGTGGATTTCGGCCACGCGCTTGTAGTTGCCGGTGGTCAGGCCATAGAGGATCTCCGCCAGCCACTGCCGCGCGCGCCGGTCGATCCGGCCCATGATCCCGAAATCGATCGCGACGATGGAACCATCGGGCCGCACGAACAGGTTCCCCTGATGCATGTCGGCATGGAAGTAGCCTGCGCTGATTGCCTGCGTCAGGAAAGCGAGCACCAGCCGCTTGGCAAGATCAGGCATGTCATGGCCGGCAGCCTTAAGCGCCTCGACATTGCTGATCTTCACCCCGTCGATCCATTCGATGGTCATCACCCGGCCATTGGTGCGATCCCAGTCGATCTCGGGGATGTGGTAATCGTGGATGCCGCGCATCGCCTCGGCCAGTTCGGACGCGGAAGCCGCCTCGCGTCGCAAGTCCAGCTCGCGATTGGTCCAGCGCTTGAAATTGGCGATGGTGAGTGCCGGGCGCAGGCGCTGGGCTTCGCCGCCCATCTCTTCCAGATGCGCCGCAGCCCATTCATAGGTGTCGATGTCGCGCGCGAAACGCTCGCGAATGCCGGGACGCAGCACCTTGATGGCAACTGTGCGCCCGTCGATGGTCACGCCCTTGTGGACTTGCGCGATGGAGGCAGCGCCCACCGGCTCCGGATCGATGTGCGAATAGAGCGCGGATACCGGCACGCCGAAGGTTGCCTCGATCTGCGCTTCGATCTGGGCATAGGGAACAGGCGGCAGGCTGTCCTGCAGGCTCAGCAGATTGTGCGCGGCTTCCTCGCCCACCAGGTCAGGCCGCGTGGCCAGCGTCTGCCCCAGCTTGATCGCTGCAGGGCCGATCTCTCGAAACGCGCTGGCATAGTCCGGCACCTTGGGCTGCAGCGTGCCGAAGCGGGCGATGCGCGCCAGCCGCCGCACGGGTGACGGCGTGTTGGGATCGCGTTCAATTCCGCGCAGCGCACCATGGCGCGCCAGCGTGCGGCCCCATTTCAGCAGCCGGAAGATATGCGTCGATGGACGGGGCAAGGCGCGTTACACCTTCCATCCCGAATGGATGTTCACCGCGCCGCCGAGTATCATCTCCACCCGCGTGTTCTGGAAACCGGCAGCCTCGATCTTCGCTTCGAACTCGCGCGGCTCGGGGAAGCGGCGGATGCTCTCGGCCAGATAGCGATAACTGTCCTCGTCATCAGCGATCCACTTGCCGATCTTGGGCATGAGCTTGTGCGAATAGGCGTCGTAGATTTCCTTGAAGCCCGGCCAGTCCGTGGTCGAAAACTCCATGCAATAGAAGCGCCCGCCATACTTCAGCACGCGGTGCGCTTCGGCCAGTGCCTTGTCGATATGGGTCACGTTGCGGATGCCGAACACGATGGTGTAGGCATCGAACTGCCGGTCAGGATAGGTCAGCTCCTCAGCGTTCTGGCAAGACCAGCTAAGCCCGTCGATCCCGCGATCGATTGCCCGTTCAATGCCCACATCGAGCATGTCCTGATTGATATCCGCCACCACCACTTCGGCGCCCTTGGCAGCCATGCGGAAGGCGATGTCGCCCGTGCCGCCTGCCATGTCCAGGATCGCCTCGCCCGGCTGCGGCTTCACGCGCGATACGAAACGGTCCTTCCACAAACGGTGCATGCCGCCGGACATGGCATCGTTCATGATGTCATACTTGGCAGCGACATTGGAGAAGACCGCGCCCACGCGGCGGGTCTTTTCTTCCGGGGCGACGTCTTCGTAACCGAAGGAGACTTGGTCGTTCATGCCGCGGGCCTTAGCCGCTGACGGCGAGGCGTTCCAGTGAAAGAGTCACGCCGCGTTTTCAGGCGGCGGGAAGACGTTGGGGCCAAGGTGGGCAAGGAAATCGAGCTTGCCGATATCGACGCCCGCCGCGCGCAGGATCGCATAGAGCATGCTGGCGTGGAAATAGACATTGGGCAGCACGAAACCGTTGAGATAGGTCAGCCCGTCAAACCGCATGCCGCCGCCGTTCGGAAACTTCAGTTCGATCTCCTTGGCAATGCCTGCCTCAACCGCGGACGGGTCGAGGCTTTCGAGGAAGGCGATGGTCTTGTCGCAGCGTTCCTTAAGTTCGGCGAAGCTGGCTTCGGTATCGGGCATGGACGGAGCCTCCACCCCGGCCAGCCGCGCGCCGCAGCCCTTGGCACTGTCCGATACCAGCTGCACCTGCTTGGCCAGCGGATACATGTCCGGCGCCAGCCGCGCCTCGATCAGTTCGGCCTCGTCCTTCTGGGCGGCAGCCTTGTCGAGCCAGGCCTTCATATTGGTCAGCACTGTGATCATCACGGGAACGCTGGCATTGTAGGCGGTTATGGACATGTGATCCTCGTCTCCTGTTTCGGGCGGAACGCTAGGGCCGGGCCATGCCATAGACAAGCGCGATTGCGAGCCTTACCAACCGCGCCATGCCGGAACTTCCCGAAGTCGAAACTACAGTGCGCGGCCTGGCGCTTTTCCTCGATGGCCAGCGCATCACGCGCGTGGCGCAGAACCGGCCTGACATGCGCTTTCCCTTCCCCGAAGGAATGGTGCAGGCCTTGACCGGGGCGACGGTCACTTCGCTGGGCAGGCGTGCCAAATATGGCCTGATCCACACCGACCGCGAAACAACGCTGATCTTCCACCTGGGCATGAGCGGGCGCTGGCGCATCGACCCCGAGGCGGACGAGAAGCACGATCACCTTGTTATCGAGACTGCCGCCAACCGCTTTGCCCTGAATGACCCGCGCCGCTTTGGCTATGTCGACCTTGTCGATACCGCGCAGCTTCAGGACTGGCCTGCCTTCTCGGTTATGGGGCCGGAGCCGCTGGGCGAGGAGCTTTCGGTCGAGCACCTGCGCGCCGCGCTGAAGGGCCGCAAGCAGGCGATCAAGCTGCTGCTGCTCGACCAGCGGATCGTGGCGGGACTTGGCAATATATATGTGTGCGAGGCGCTGTTTCGCGCCGGCATCCATCCGCGCAAGGCCGGCGGGCTGGTCTATCGCCCTGCCCTTGCCCGCCTCGTGCCCGCCATTCGCGAGGTGCTGGCGCAATCGATCGAAGATGGCGGCTCGACCTTGCGCGACTATGCCAGGCCCGATGGTGAGCTCGGCTATTTCGCCACGCGCTTCGATGTCTATGGTCGCGAAGGCGAGGCTTGCCACCGCTGCGATGACGGCATAATCCGCCGCATCGTGCAGGGCGGGCGCAGCACGTGGTTCTGCCCTTCCTGCCAAGGATGATTTGATACGTGAGGCCGACAGGACGCCCGCAAGGCCGCCCGCAGCCACCCCGTAGTCCGCAGGACGAAGGGATCCAGGCGAGGACAGCCCGGCGAGCCGGATGGCTCGCGCTCGCCAGCAAAACGCGCAACAATCGGTTGACGATTCGGCAGTGCCCGCCTATGTGGCGCGCTTTCCGGCGCTCCGACGCCGTTTTTCGATATTTTGACAAGGACAGGGCAGCCGCAACTGACCGCGGTGCCGAGACAAGGACGAACATGGCCAATACGCTGCAAGCCAAGAAGCGCATCCGTCGCAACAACAAGCGCGCCGAGATCAATGGCGCGCGCATGAGCCGCATCCGCACCCAGGTGAAGAAGGTCGAAGTGGCCTGCTCCGCTGGTGACAAGGCTGCCGCCGAAGCTGCACTGAAGGTGGCCCAGCCGGAACTGGCCAAGGGTGTCGCCAAGGGCGTGCTCCACAAGAATACCGCTGCTCGCAAGATGAGCCGTCTGAGCAAGCGAGTCGCTGCTCTCTGATTCGCCTCCCGGAAGGTTTCCAGGGAGAACGAAATCGGAACGGGGCCGGGGCATTTGCCACCGGCCCTTTTCGCATCTGCGGTATGCGCGGGCGCTGCAACGCAGCAAGTGACGGAAATCCTGCGATTCGCATTACCGTAATATATGATTCCTTTTATTTGAGTACCTTAAACGCAAGTCCGCCACATAGCGTGAGTCAACCCTGTTTATTTTTCTGAATGATGACGGTGGCCCTTGCGGCTTTCGCCAGAGCCTTCATAAACAGGATCAGCGGTTGCGGCTGAGTCCGTCGCGACCCTCATGAAATTGCATTGCAGGCGGCAAACCCGGATTACCGCATGCGCGGTGTTCCGGCAGGGGGAAGTTGTGTGCCCAGTGCAGGGTATCGGGGATATGGCCGGGCAGGCATCGGGACGTAAGGAAAGACGGGAATGATTCGTGTGGGACCGCATGCCGGAAAACAGGATCCGGCAAAGCGAGATGAGGCAACGGAGAAGATGGAAGAACAGGAAGCCCTCGATCTGGCTGCAGATTGGTCGGATATCAGTCAGGGGCTTCGCAAGGATCTGGGGCACCAGCTTTTCACCCAGTGGATCCGCCCGATCCAGGTCGGCGGTTTCGACAAGGAATCGGGTACGCTTGAACTGTTCCTGCCCACCGAATTCTCTGCCAACTGGGTGAATGACCGTTTCCATGACCGGCTGTCGCTGGCGTGGAAGATCGCCCGCAGCGAAGTGCGCCATGTGTCCATCAAGGTGCATCCCGGCCGCCGCAAGCTGGCAGATCTGGACTTGCGCGGCGATGATGGTTTTGGCCACCGCGCAGCCAATGATGCCACGCTGGCGATGGAATCGATCGGCGATGATGGCTTCACCTCGTCGGTCGGCCTTGACCCGTCGCTGACCTTTGCTGCCTTCGTCACCGGCACCACCAATGTGCTCGCCAAGAACGCGGCGGAGCGCATGGCCAAGACCGAAAAGCCGCAGTTCAGCCCGCTCTACCTCAAGGCCGCCACCGGCCAGGGTAAGACACACCTGCTGCACGCCATCGGCCATTCCTACCTGCAGGCGCACCCGCGTGCGCGCATCTTCTATTGCAGCGCCGAGCGCTTCATGGTCGAGTTCGTGCAGGCGCTGAAGTCGAACGAGATGATCGAGTTCAAGGCCCGCCTGCGCGGCTTTGACCTGCTGCTGGTGGACGATATCCAGTTCATCATCGGCAAGGCTTCGGCGCAGGAAGAGCTGCTCTATACGATCGATGCGCTGCTGGCCGAAGGCAAGCGACTGGTCTTTGCCGCTGACCGCGCACCGCAGGCGCTGGACGGCGTGGAACCGCGCCTGCTCAGCCGCCTGTCGATGGGCCTGGTGGCAGATATCCAGCCCGCCGATATCGAACTGCGCCGTTCGATCCTCGAATCGCGCCTGACCAAGTTCGCCCCGCTCGACGTTCCGGGTGACGTGATCGATTTCCTCGCCCGCACCATCAACCGCAATGTGCGTGAACTGGTTGGTGGCCTCAACAAGCTGGTCGCCTATGCCCAGCTGACGGGGCAGGAAGTTTCGCTGCAACTGGCGGAAGAGCAACTGACCGACATCCTGTCGGCCAACCGCCGCCGGATCACGATTGACGAGATCCAGCGCACCGTGTGCCAGTTCTACCGCATCGACCGCAGCGAAATGAGCAGCAAGCGCCGCGCCCGTGCCGTGGTCCGCCCGCGGCAGGTGGCGATGTACCTTGCCAAGGTGCTGACCCCGCGCAGCTATCCGGAAATCGGCCGCAAGTTCGGCGGCCGCGATCATTCCACCGTGATCCACGCGGTTCGCCTGATCGAGGACCTGCGCAAGCGCGACGCCGACATGGATGGCGACGTTCGCAGCCTGCTGCGCCAGCTGGAAAACTGAGGAATTTGTCTTAGCCTCACCCCCTCCCGCTTGCGGGAGGGGAATAGACTTTTCAGCTTTCTGGCGAGTCGCAGCGGGGTGGGCCTGCACTTACGGTCAACAGTTTTTCCACCCACCTGCCAACGGATACCCGCCCGGTGTTTTCCCGGTGCGGTCCACAGGCTTGCCCGCAACCTATCCACAGCGCTGTTCACAGGCCTTTCGACATGGTCGATGGAACACATGGAACACGGTCCTGAAGGCGAAAATCCGGCTCCCGCGAATGGCCCGGCATCCGCTCAACTCTGTCGTTTTCCACTTGTAACAAGGCCACCCGGATCTCATCGGCTTGTCCACATGATGTAGGAAAGCGCGTCCCCCGCTTTACGCCAGCCGCAATCCGTCTAGGGATGCACAGATGGACGACAGCCCTGCCAACAGCCCAGCCCAGCCCGATGCCAAGCGCCTCGAACGTTTCGCGCGCCATATCGTGCTACCCGAAGTGGGTGGCGCGGGGCAGGCGGCGCTGTTCAACAGCCACGTGTTGCTGGTCGGGCTTGGCGGCATCGGCGCGCCTGCTCTGCAATTCCTCGCGGCAGCGGGAATCGGCAGGCTGACGCTGGTTGACGACGACGATGTCGACATGACCAACCTGCAACGTCAGACGATCTACACCACCCGCGACATCGGCCATGGCAAGGCGGTGGCCGCACGTCGCTGGGTGAGCAATTTCGACAATACGCTGGACGTGACCATTTCGGACACGCGCGTCACGCCGGAAACCGCCGCGCGCATGGTCGAAGGCGTGGACCTGGTGCTGGACGGGACGGACAATTTCGCCACCCGCCTTTCCGTATCCGATGCCTGTGTGGCAGAGCGCGTGCCGCTGCTGTCCGCCGCCGTCGGCCGCTTCCAGGGGCAGGTCGGCGCCTTCGCCGGGCACCTCGTCTCCTCACCCTGTTATCGCTGCTACGTCGGCGATGCCTTCGATGCCGAGGATTGCGACACCTGCGCCGAAGACGGAATGCTGGGCGCGATGAGCGGCTGGACCGCCAGCTTCGCCGCCATGCAAGCCATCCGGATCCTCATCAGCAAGACCGGCGGCATGGGCGATCCGCAATGGGGCAAGCTGCACCTGATGGACGGGCTGAAACCCGGCATGCGCACGCTGACCATCGCCAAGGACCCGGGCTGCCGGGCGTGCGGCGGCTAAGGGCCAGATTGACCGCAACGGGGTCGCAGGTAAGATCGGCTGCGGAAGCGGGAGGGATTGCATGACACGCCAGTTCGTCAAACTCGCGGGCGCCGCCGCCTTGCTCGCCGCCAATCCGGCCGCGGCGCAGGATGACCGGATGGTGGCCATTGCCGAGCCTGATCAGCCCGGGGCCATTGCGCTCAACACCGGCGAACTGCCCGGCGCGACAGTTGGCGAGAGCTGGCACCGCCAGCATGGCAGCGTGTTCACGCGCAATGTCACCGAGGCTACGCTGACGCCGTTCCTGCCCGAACCTGGCAAGGCCACTGGCACGGCGGTTATCGTCGCCCCGGGCGGTGCGTTCCGCGTGCTTTCGATGGAAAATGAAGGCTGGGACGTGGCGCGGGCGCTGGCCCAGCGCGGCGTTGCTGCTTTCGTGCTGAAGTATCGGCTGAACCAGACGCAGGCCGACCTTGCAGAGTTCGAGGAGTCCATGAGCCAGGCGCTGGCTTCGACCAACCTGGGCGCGCTGAGCGCCGAACAGGCTGCGCCCAATCTTTCGCTGCAGGTGGCTGATGCCGAGGCGGCGTTTGCGCTCGTCCGTTCACGGGCGGAGGAATGGCAGATCGATCCTGAACGCATCGGGATGATCGGATTTTCCGCCGGCGCCATGCTGACCATGGCCACCGAATATGCGGGCGAGAATGCCAATCCGGCATTCGTGGGCAATATCTATGGCCCCATGGCACCCACGCAAGCGAAGAGCGATTCACCTCCCATGTTTGCGGCGCTGGCTGCTGATGACGCGCTGTTCCCAGAGCCGGAATTTGGCGTCGTGCTCAGCTGGCTTGAAGCTGGGCTGCCGACCGAGTTCCACCTCTACGAACGCGGCGGCCACGGCTTCGGCATGTATCAGAAGGACACCACGAGCACCGGCTGGTTTGCCGATTTCGTCGCGTGGATGGACATGCACGGCTGGCTCGCAGAGCCTTACTGGAACCCGCGCTGATCGAAGTTCTTGCGATTGTACTGGTCCCGCATCTCGTCAACCCTAGCCGGATCGGGGCGACACACGGTGCTGTTGCCTTCCCTGGTGCAAATGCGGCCCAACCTGTCGCGGCCTTCCTCCACTTAGGGGAAGAGGATGGCGTACATCTCCCATGAGGTGCAAAGCGCGGGAACGGCGATGAGGATAGCCAGCCACATGACCCCGCCGCTTGTTGCTGCGCGTGCAGGTGCCTTTTCCGCGATATTGGCGCGCGCCGCGCGGGCTGCCGAAACGGCAGTAACAAGCCCGAAGCCCGCCATCAGGAATGGCGCCGCGCATAGCAGCACGAAGCTGTAGAACAGCATGTGCCCGTCCATCTGGCACTCTGCGCAATCGGCTAGGAAATTGGTCAGCCAGTAATAGCCGACATAGCCATAGGGCGACAGCACAAGCAGGCCGAGAGCTCTGAATACGCGCGACCTGCTGCCACCTTGGCGCGATGCGGTTAACTTGCCCTCAATTCGCCGCGCAGAACATCGTCCACCCACGCTGGCACCAGTTCGCTCGCCTTGCCTAGCCGCGTTTCGTGGAACATGCGGCTGCCAAGGCTTTCTTCAAGGTTGAGTTCGAGGCAATGCGCGCCGCTTTCCCTTGCGTGCTGGACAAAGCCTGCCGCGGGATAGACCGCGCCTGACGTGCCGATGGAAACGAACAGGTCCGCACGGCCCAGCGCACGGAAGATCTCGTCCATCCGATATGGCATTTCGCCGAACCACACGATGTCGGGCCGCATGCTCGCCATTCCGCAGGCGGGGCATGGCGGGCCGTCGAGCAGCGTGCCCTCCCAGCGGTGGCGCGCGTCGCAGGATGTGCACCACACGCTCAATGCCTCGCCATGCATGTGCCGCACGCGGTTTGCGCCACCGCGTTCGTGCAGGTCGTCGATATTCTGGGTGACGATCAGCAATTCGCCGTCGAACTCGCGGTCGAGCCTGCCCAGCGCCTGATGCGCAGCGTTGGGCTGTGCGGAGAGGATGCCCGCCCGCCGCTCGTCATAGAAGCGCTGCACCAGCGCCGGATCGCGCGCGAAACCTTCTGGCGTGGCGACTTCTTCCACCGGATGATCTTCCCATAATCCGTCCTCGGCACGGAAGGTGCGGATGCCGCTTTCGGCGCTTATCCCCGCGCCGGTAAGGATCACGATGTTGCGGATATTGCTCATTGCCCGCATGAAGCATCAGCGAAGGGAAAATGGCAATGGCACGGATCGGAATCATCGGCAGCGCGGGGCGCATGGGGCAGGCGCTGGAGCAGGCCATCGCGGCGGCAGGTCATGACTGTGCCGGCGGCGTGGACAAGGGCGGCGATGTCGAAAGACTGGCGGACAACAGCGATGCGCTGGTGGATTTCTCCGCCCCCGTGGCACTGGCCGGAAACCTGCGTGCAGCCATCGGCGCGGGCATACCGATCCTGATCGGCACCACCGGCCTCGATGAAACCCATTTCGAAGCCATCGACAATGCAGCCCGCGTCGTGCCGGTGCTGCAGACGGGCAACACCTCGTTGGGTGTCACCCTGCTCGCGCATCTGGTGGAGGAGGCGGCATCGAAGCTGGGGCCGGACTGGGATATCGAGATTGTCGAAATGCACCACCGCCTGAAGGTGGATGCGCCATCGGGCACCGCGCTGCTGCTGGGACAGGCCGCGGCGAAGGGGCGCAATGTCTCACTGGTCAGCAACATGGAAAGCGGCCGCCAGGGCCACACCGGCAAGCGGCAGGAAGGCGCGATCGGTTTCGCTGCCCTACGCGGCGGCACGGTGGCGGGCGAACACTCGGTCTATTTCGCAGGCGAGCAGGAACGCATCACCCTCACCCACCTGGCTGAAAACCGCATGATCTTCGCCAATGGCGCGGTGAAAGGCGCAAGCTGGCTGATCGGCAAGCAGCCGGGCCGCTATGCGATGACGGATGTGCTGGGATTATGATGGACTTCCTCAAGAAGCTGTTCGGTGGCAGCAAGCCCGCTGCGCCATCGCCACGCCCCGCACCGAAGAAGCCTGCAAAGCCTCCGCTTCCCAATGAAGAGTTCGAAGGTTTCAAGGCGTGGTTCACCTCGCACAAGCGGCCTGCCATCCGTTTTGTGCCTGCGCCTGATCGTGCGGTGACAGAACAGGGAGCCGGCTGGGCGGGCCGGTCTGGCTGGCCGAGGGGGAGGAATGGCCCCAAGCCGCCAACGGCGTTCCGCTGGAATTCGTGTTCCAGCTCGATTGCGCGGATTGCACAGCGCTGGATGGCTATCCCGAAGACACGATCTTGCAATTCTTCATCGGGCGGAGCGACCTTTACGGCTGCAATTTCGATGAACTGACAACGGGCGATTTCCTGATTCATGCCCGCAATCGCGGCGACACGGGCAGCCTCCACACGCCGCCGCCACTTGAAGTGGTGAACGGCGAATTTGGCAGTGACTACACCCCCTTCGGCATGTCTGCCGTTCGTACTGATGGCATGATGATGGATGCACAGCCTTTCACCGCCACGATCGATGCCAGCATCCACGGTGTCTATGAACGGATCGACGCCTTGTACAAACGCTACGATATCGACCCGCTGGAGAGCTGGCTGGACGAGATGTGCCAGACGCGGGGCCTGTCGCACCACACCGGCGGCTATCCCGCTTTCACGCAGGCAGACATCACCGCCACCCCGGCGGGCAGGGACTTCGACCATGTCCTGCTGCGCCTGACGTCCGACGACACCATCATGTGGGGTGACAGCGGCGATTGCGTGTTCCTGATCCGCAGCGAGGATTTGCGGAAAGGCGATTTCAGTCGCATTGCCTATTCGTGGGATTGCTGCTGAACCAAGCCCCATGACCAAGGACCAGATCTTCGAATTCTTCCGCCGCCTTGCGGAAGACAATCCCGATCCGCAGACCGAGCTGGAATATGGCAATGCCTACCAGCTGGTGGTGGCCGTGGCGCTTTCTGCTCAGGCGACGGACGTGGGGGTGAACAAGGCCACGCGCAGCCTGTTCGAGAAGGTGAAGACGCCGCAACAGATGCTCGACCTTGGCGAGGACGGTCTGAAGGAGCACATCAAGACCATCGGCCTGTTCAATTCCAAGGCCAAGAACGTGATCCTCCTCTCCCAGCTGCTCGTCGATGAATATGGCGGCGAGGTGCCGGATACGCGCGAGGACCTGGTCCGCCTGCCCGGCGTGGGCCGCAAGACGGCGAATGTCGTGCTCAATTGCTGGTTCGGTCAGGAAACCTTTGCGGTGGACACGCACATCTTCCGCGTGGGCAACCGCACTGGCCTCGCCAAGGGCAAGACGCCGGACCATGTCGAAGCCAAGCTGGAAAAACGCGTGCCCGCCCCCTTCCGCCTCGGCGCGCATCACTGGCTGATCCTGCACGGGCGATATGTGTGCAAGGCCCGCACACCCGAATGCTGGCGCTGCAATGTGGCGGACCTGTGCAGCTTCAGGAAGAAGGTGCTGGAAAAACCGAAGGGGCGTTAGACGTCATCTGCACTGACCAGCTCTGCCCGGTCGAGATCGCCCGTCATCGCAGCTACCGTCGTGGCGATGGTCGCGTCCGACGTCACATTGGTGGTGGTGCGCATCATGTCCATGATCCGGTCTGCGCCGGCCACGAAGGCGATGGTTTCCAGCGGCACGCCGACGCTGCCCATGACCAGCGTCATCATGATAAGGCCGGTGCCGGGAATGCCTGCCGCGCCGATCGAGCCGAGCGTCGCCGTTACCGCGATCAGGATGTAATCGGAAAAGCCCAGGTCGATGCCGAAGATCTGCGCGCCGAACAGCGTGGCAAGGCCGAGATACATTGCCGTGCCATCCATGTTGATCGTCGCGCCCAATGATGCGGTGAAGCTGGAGACGGAGCGGCCCACGCCAATATTGCGTTCAAGGCAGCGCAATGTGACTGGCAGTGTCGCGCTGGAACTGGCGGTGGAATAGGCAACGGCAATGGCGTCAATCATGCCGCGGAAGAAGGCCACCACCGGCACTTTCGCCACCAGCTTGAGCAAGCCGACATAGACGATCCCGATCAGCAGGAAGCAGCCGAGATAGTTCAGCATCACCATCTGCCCCAGCGCCAGCAAGGCGCTGACGCCCAGCGTGCCGGCCACCCACGCGATCAGCGCGAAGACGCCGAAGGGCGTGAGTTCCATCACGATGGCGGTCACCTTCTGCATCACGACGGAGCCGCTGTCGAAAACCTTCGCTACCGGATCGCCATCGGACCTGGCCATCAATATGCCGATGCCGATCAGCAGCGAGAAGACGATCAGCGGCAGCACCGCGCCATCGGCCATCACCTGCACCGGGCTGGCGGGCACGGTGGCCACGATCATGTCGGTCCAACCCGTGAAATTGCTTTGCGGGACATCGCCTGTCTGGATGGCAGAGGTATCGAGGCCCGCGCCGGGCTGGAAGATCGTGCCCAGCCCCAGCCCCAGCCACACGGCGATCTGCCCGGTGATCAGGAACAGGATGATCGCCCGTCCGCCAACCTTGCCCAGTTTCCTGAGGTCACCGATGGACGCCACGCCGGAAACAAGGCTGAAGAAGATCAACGGCACCACCAGCATCTTGATCGAGGCGATGAAGAAATCGCCGATCCACTTGATGCTTTCCGCACCGGGGCCCCAGAAAAGGCCGGTGGCGATGCCCAGCACGAGCGCCGCGACCACCCGTTGCCACAATGGAATGGCGAACCAGAATTTCAGCATGCGGCAATGATCCCCTTTTTCAGGGGCGCAGGCTCGCAACGCGCGGGGCTGAGGTCAAGCGCCCAATGCCGCGCGGGTTATGCGCGCATAGATGCGGGTTAAGGTGTCGAGGTCCTGCAGCGCCACCGCCTCATCGGTCTTGTGCATGGTGGCGTTCACCAGCCCGAACTCGATCACCGGAGCCACGGCTTTCAGAAAGCGCGCGTCTGACGTGCCGCCGCTGGTGCTCGCCTCGGGAACCACGCCGGTTTCCGCTTCCACCGCATCCGCAATCATCTGCGAGAAATCGCCCGGCGGCGTGAGGAAAGGTTCGCCCGAAATGATCGGCAGCGCGCGGCCGCCATGCTTTTCGGCAATCGCGCTGACCCGCTCGGAAAGCTTCGCCCCGGTGTGCAGATCGTTGAAGCGGATCGAGATGCGGGCCTTCGCCTTGCCGGGGATGACATTGTGCGCACGGTTGGGCACGTCGATCTCGGTAATCTCGAGGTTGGATGGCTGGAACCAGTCGGTCCCCTCGTCCAGCACCAGCGCATCCAGCTCTGCCAGCATGGCGACGAGCTTCGGCAGCGGATTGTCAGCAAGGTGGGGATAGGCGACGTGGCCCTGCAACCCGTCCACTTCCAGCCAGATGTTGACCGATCCGCGGCGGCCGATCTTCATCATGTCGCCCAGCCGGTTCACGCTGGTGGGTTCGCCCACAAGGATCAGGTCCGGCTTCTCGCCGCGTTCGTTCATCAGGTCGATCAGCGCCCGGGTGCCGTGCAGCGCCGGGCCTTCCTCGTCACCGGTGATGATCAGGCTGACGGTGCCCGCCTCTGCCGGGATTTCTGCCAGCGCGGCGATAAAACACGCAACCGCGCCCTTCATGTCCACCGCACCGCGACCATAGAGCAGGTCCCCGCGGATTTCCGGCGCAAAGGCTTCCGACGTCCAGCCATGACCGGGCGGCACCACGTCCACATGGCCGGCAAAAGCGAAGTGCCTGGAACCTTCCGGCCCGCGGCGCACGGCAAACAGGTTCTCGACCGGCTCCTCGTCGCTGCCCGCCTCGCCCTCGCCACGCTTGAAGCGGATGATTGCAAAGCCCAGCGGCGCCAGCATCGCCTCGAGGCAATCGAACACCTCGCCGCGCGCTGGCGTCACGCTCTCGCAGGCGATCAGGCGGGTGGTAAGATCGGTCGGGCTGGTCACTTGGCGTTGCTCACTTCGAATTGCGAGATGGTCCATTCCTCTTGGCTGGCAGCTTCCAGCCATTCCTGCAGCCAGGCATGTTCCCAGATCGCTTCCATATAGGCTTGCGCGAAGCCCGGCACGCCGATGCCATAGGTCAGGAAACGGCTGACCACCGGGGCATAGAAGATATCGGCCGCGCTGAAGGTGCCAAACAGGAACGGCCCGCCCCGGCCGAAACGCGCGCGTGCCTCTGCCCACAGGCCAAGGATGCGGACGATGTCGTGCCTGCACTCTTCCGACAGATCCACCTGCGCGCGGGCGCGTATGTTCATCGGGCATTCGCTGCGCAGCGCGGCGTAGGAGCTGTGCATTTCCGCGACCATGGAGCGCGCCATGGCGCGTGCCTCGTCATCCTTGGGCCAGAACCGATCGCGGCCCACCTTGTCTGCCAGATATTCGAGGATGGCGAGGCTGTCCCACACCACCACTTCGCCATCCCAGAGGACCGGAACCTTGCCTGCCGAAGGCTGGAATTCGCCCGCCTCGCGGCGGCGGCTTTCCCACTCGTCACCATAGAGCGGGACGGTCAGTTCCTCGAACGACAGCCCCGATTGTTTCGCCGCCAACCAGCCGCGCAGCGACCAGCTGGAATAGTTCTTGTTCCCGATAATCAGCTTCATGCGAAGGTCCCTGCTTCCCTCTGCCGCGCAAGTAGCCGTTCAGCCCCACGCTGTCGAGGCTGAACAAAGGCGCGAACCGTGCCGTTAACCTTGCTCCGGAAAAGCTTCAGCCGCGCACGTCCTGCAACAGCGCGGCGCGCAATTCATCCAGGCCCATGCCCTTTTCGGCAGAGGTGAGGTGGATAACGGGATAGGCCGCAGGGTGCTTGCGCGCTTCGGCGGAAACCTTCGCGGCAACTTCGTCAAGCGCACTGGCCTTGATCTTGTCTGTCTTAGTCAGGACCAGGCGGTAACCCACCGCAGCCTCGTCCAGCATCTTCATCATGTCGAGGTCGGTTTCTTTCAGCCCGTGGCGGCTGTCGACCAGCACCAGCGTGCGCTTCAGGGGCACGCGCCCGCGCAGGTAAGTGCGCACCAGCTTGCGCCAGTTTTCGACCACCTTCACCGGCGCCTTGGCAAAGCCATATCCCGGCATGTCGACGAAGCGGAACTGCGTGGGATCGCCCACCTCGAAAAAGTTGAGTTCCTGCGTGCGCCCCGGCGTCACTGACGTGCGGGCAATCGCCTTTCGCCCGGTGAGCGCATTGATCAGCGAGCTCTTGCCGACATTGGATCGTCCGGCAAAGGCGACCTCCGGGTAATCCGGATCAGGCAGGAACTTCAGCTGCGGCGCGGATAGCAGGAAATCCACCCTGCCCGAGAACAGGCGGCGCGCCTCCTCGGCCAGGGCTTCTTCTTCAGGTGTCATCGCGAAACCCCGCTCAGCCCTTTTCCGCTTCGGCGGCGCGCGCCTTTTCCGCTGCTTCCTTCTCGGCCAGGGCCTTCAGCTGCGGATGCTTGGAATAAAGGTACTTCTGCTGCGCCAGCGTGAGCAGGTTGGAGGTGATCCAGTACAGCAGCAGGCCCGCGGCAAACGGTGCCATCACGAACATCAGCACCCACGGCATGATCATGAAGATCTGCTGCTGCATCGGGTCCATCGCCGCCGGGTTCATCTTGAACTGCAGCCACATGGTCAGGCCCAGTAGCACCGCCAGCACGCCAATCGCCAGGAAGCCCGGAGGATCGAACGGCAGCAGGCCGAACAGGTTGAGAATGGTCGCCGGATCAGGCGCGGAAAGGTCCTTCAGCCAGCCATAGAAGGGCTCGTGCCGCATCTCGATGGCAAGGCGCAGAACCTTGTACAGCGCGAAGAAGATCGGGATTTGCAGGAAGATCGGCAGGCAGCCCGCCAGCGGATTGATCTTCTCTTCCTTGTACAGCTTGGCCATTTCCTGCTGCAGCTGCTGCTTGTCGTCCTTGTAGCGTTCCTGCAGCGCCTTCATCTTCGGCTGCACCGCGCGCATCTGTGCCATGGACGCAAACTGCTTCTGCGCGATGGGGAACATCAGCAGGCGGATGATCACGGTAAGGCCGATGATGGCGAGGCCGAAATTGCCGACCAGGCCGAACAGGAAGATCAGCACCTGCCACATCGGCCAGGCGATCCAGCGGAACCAGCCCCAGTCGATGGCGAGGCCGAACTTGGGAATGCCGGCCTGCTCGTACTGGTCCATCACCGCGCTTTCCTTTGCGCCGGCGAACAGGCGCGTGGTGTGCGACATGGTCTGGCCGGCACCGATGGTGTCTGCCTCATAGGCGAGGCGCGCGGCATAGCGGTCCGTGCCTGCTGTAACGAAGGAAGCCGTCGCGCCCGCAGAATCGGCGGGGATCAGGGCGGACATCCAGTAAATGTCGGTAAAGCCGATCCAGCCGACCGTTCCGGCCATGTTGACCACGCGGCCACCGCCTTCGGTGGGCTGGCCGTCTTCGAGGATTTCCTTGTAGTCCAAGCCGAAATCGACCGCATCGTCGATCGTCGCGATCGGGCCGGAGTGGACGTTGAAGTTGCTCGGGTCAGCGGTGAGCGAGGTGCGGTTGATCAGGCCATAAGGGCGCAGCGCAATCGAACCTTCGCCAGTGTTGGTCACGCCATGTTCGATGGTGAGCATATAATGCTCGTCAACCGAGATGGTCTGGGTGAAGATCTGGCCTTCGCCGTTGTCCCAGCTGAGCGTGACGGGCGTTTCCTGCGTCAGCACATCGCCATCGGCAGTCCACACCGTGTCGCTGGCAGGCAGGGTAATGCCGTTTCCTTCCCAGCCGAAGCGGGCGAAGTGCTGCAACGGGGTGCCGAGCGGGGCCATGAACTGCACCGGACCGGAATCGGCTTCCACGCTCTCGCGGTGAGTCTTGAACTCGATATCGTCGATCCGCGCGCCGACGAGGTTGATCGAACCTTCGATTTCAGGCGCGCTGATCGGCACGCGCTGGTCACTCGCCAGTTCCTGCGCCAGGTCCAGCTCGACCTCGACTTCCAGCGGAGCGGCAGCAGATGGCGTGCCGTCGGCATTGGCCACGTTCACCACCGGCGTATCGACGGGTTCAGGGAAGAAACGCGTTGCGAAGAAATCCCAGCCCACGATCAGGGCAAGGCTCAGCACGACGGCGAGGATGAGATTACGCTGGTTGTCCAAGATTACTTCCCGTCCGGTAAATTCGTTCCCCGCGGCGGTTAAGGCACGGGATCATATCCATGTCCCCCCCAAGGGTGGCAGCGCAATAGCCGCTTCAAGGCCAGCCATCCACCCTTGATTGCACCATGTTTTTCGAGGGCATTTATTGCGTATTCGCTGCAACTGGGCTGGTAGCGGCAAGTGGGCGGCAGAATCCGGCTGGGGCCAAGCTGCCAGAAGCGCGCCACCAGGATCATCACCCGCTTCATTTGCGTGCGCCTGTGAGCCTGGGCCGGGGTCCGCGCGGGCGATCACCCTTGCCTTCGCTGGCGGCCTTCAACGCATGGGTGAGTTCGCCGCGCATCCGGTGAAAATCGCGCGTGATCCCGCCCGTTCGGCCGATCAGCACATGATCGTGATCCGGCAGGCCTTCATCCGGCAAGGCATCGCGCAAAAGCTCGCGGAAACGCCGCTTCATGCGGTTGCGCACCACGGCATTGCCGACCTTCTTGGTCACCGTTATTCCGAAGCGCACACCCTGCCCTTGGTTTGGCCGGGTCAGCAGCACGAAGCCGGGCCGCGCATTGCGCAGCCCTTTGTTGGCGCGAAGGAAATCCGCCCGCTTGGTGAGCACGGTGATGGTCATTGCGTGAGGTAGATAGGAACCGTTGGAGAAATCTGCGATTCTTTTGTGTGCGCCCGGGCATCCGCGCGTGCGTCCTCGGGGCTGATCCCTCCGTTTGGCTTCGCTTCACTGCGGGGCCCCTGCGGGCGGGCGGGCGCCCTTGCGGTCTCTGGCGAGACCGTATTCAAGTGCGAACTAGAGGGCCGGGAATGGTTGCGGTGCCAAAGGCAACGCCAGCGCATGACCATGCGCCGGCCGGTAGGCCGAAAGCCAAGCGAGCCGGATGGCTCGCGCCCGGCGCCTGAGGGGCAAAAACAAAAAGCGAGCCCCAAACGGGACCCGCTTGTAACTCGCCAAGCGAGGACGCTCGCCCGGAGGGGCGAGCGCAAAGAAATTATGCGCAGAGGTTCTTGCGGCCGCGCTTGCGGCGGGCGCGAAGGACCTTGCGGCCGCCGACGGTTGCCTTGCGGGCGAAGAAGCCGTGACGGCGGGCACGCACGAGGTTGCTCGGCTGGAAAGTGCGCTTCATGGTTCGTATCCTCGAAATCGAAATAAATAGGGCCGCCAACACGGGCGGCCATCTGATGGGCGCGCAGTTAGTTTAACACGGGACCCAAGTCAAGATAGGCAAGCCGCGGTTCTTCGGCCTGCTGGTCAGCATATTGCACGGGCATAGCAGGCTCGGGCGCGTCGATCCACTCGCGCATCTCGCCGCCGGTCAGCCACAGCGCCGATTCGAACGGGACGGAGTTGGTCATGGCATGGAATCGCTCGGCCTCTTCCGCTTCCATCCCCATCTCGCGGTAATAGCTGAGGTATTTCAGGTGCTCGGGCGAATCGGGGGCATAGTCCGATGCGCCCATGCCGTGATCGTCCATCCACGCATGGACGGCGAACTCGGCACCTTCGGCGATCTCGCGGCTCTCGCCAGCCAGGAACAGCTCGACCGCACCGGATCGCACCGAACCGCCTTCCGGCACCACTGCAGCGATGCCGCGGGCGCGAATCATCCGGCCAAGGCGCAGGTTCGCCCGGTCATCATGCGTGCCGGAGCACTCGCTGAACTCGATCACCGCGATGCCCGGATGGTTGGCCATCATCAGGTCGAACTCGGCAGGGGTGTAGCTGGTGGTGATATCGACCAGCGCTGCGCGGCGATCATCCAGCACGCGGAACGGGCCATAGGATGCGATGGCCAGCTGCTCTGCCTGCGCCAGTTGTGGCGAGACAAAGCGGCTGGCCGACGTCTCCACCCATTCCTCGACCACTTCCTCGTAGACGTAGGTTTGCGCGGTAGAAGGCGCGGCAATTCCCACGGCGAGGGCGGCAGCAAGGATGGAGGCGATACGCATGGGTACCCTCTTCGCGCGCGCGGCCCTGCCCAATCCTCAACAAACTCGGTTTCCGATGAATTTACCATGTCGATGCTCGACACCGTGAATTTGTGCGCTATCACACAGAGAAATGGGGGTTTTTACTTGGTATCTCTGGTTCAGACGGTTGCATCTCTCGGCCTCGATGCGCGGGCGGTGGAAGTGCAGTGCCAGGTGGCTGCAGGCATGCCGCGCTTCGCCATTGTCGGCTTGCCG
>CAYXTJ010000004.1:0-53178 GCA_964467715.1 uncultured Sphingomonadaceae bacterium | reverse complement strand
GCCCGTCACCATCCCAAACGCGAGTGGGGGTACAGGTGAACTCTTGGCCCGCAGGGACGACTGCGGTGGCAGCAGCGAAGAGTAACGAGAGCATCACCGGGACAAAGAATTAGCGCCTTACCCTAGCGCCTTTCACCACCTTTGGTTGGAACCGGAGCTCGCAGGCAGTTCGCCTCCGTAATCCGGAGGGGTGGCCGAAGAATCCGGAGATTGAGTCTGTGAATTGAGGCTTTCAATCCTTCTGAAGGCAAACTGATACATTTGCACATCATTAACGATAATTTCCGACCTATTGCTCCCGAACGCCCCGCTCTTAACAACTTGCACTACTTTCAAGGCCACTTGACTGCCCGAATTGACCGGCAAAATAAGAGCATAAAATTTTAAATCTTTGTCAGCCCTTGAGCGACTATCACCGCTAGCGCCTCTTTGGCCACTTATCTGCCCAGTAGCACGATCAGCGACATCAATAGAGTAGCCCGCATCTCTGAAAACCTGCAGAGTTGATTCAAAGGTAATTTCAATATCGCCAGAGTATTGGAATCTCTGATAATTGTTGTCTAAACTAAATATGGCTCGGTCTAATTGTAAGGCCGATCCGGATGAGCAACCCGCAATCAAACAAAATGATATCATTAATATAGATTTTTTTATCAATTTTGTCATTACGATTAATTCCTTCCGACATTTGAAATTATAAAGAAAGAGATAATATTTGGTAATCGCAGCGAATGGAAACTTGAATCAACTTAGCAGTAAGCACCGCGTCTCGCGTCGTGAGGATGGTCAGTTTAACAAATTTCTACCTCTTTGGCTTCCCACCCCGCCAGCGTGGGGTTTCTTTGGGCACGAGCCCGTATGCAAATGATAGTGCCTCAATCTCGCGCAGTTCTGCAAGGACCTTGCTCCGCTCGGCCTTAGCTTCGAGCGTCTCCCCCCGTGCTGGTAGTTCCAGTGGTCTTTGCCTCGCCTAATTGCCTCAGGGTTCTTGGCACCGTGGTATCTGCACACCGTAGAGCCGTACGCGGCTGGGTTGCGGCACTGGTCACCCCTCGCCTTGCATCGGGCCTTGCAACGGGTTGTTTTACCGGAGAGGATGTTGGGTAGCGGCATGCTCCATTATAGCATGCCTGAGGGTGGTGCTGGAGTTTATCTGCCGTTATCCACCGGGGGATGAAGTGGAAGGGAGAAGTGGGGTGAGGAACTTGGGGGCTATCGTCACGGCGTGCTCGATTGCTGTTATATCTATTGGGCAACTGACCTCAGTGTGGGCACAGACAGATGACGAAGTTTGGGAAAAGCTTCCTTCATCTGAATTTTATCCAGAAGGTATTGCCGAGGTCAATTGGGGGTCTGTCGAGCGCGAGGGAGACCTCGTGTTTGTCCAAATCAGATATCGGACAAGAGCACTAAGCCAAGATGAGATGAAGGAGATTGAGCAGGCTGGTCTAGAACAATTTCCAGCAGAAATTACGATGACGCAGGGATATGATTGCGGCATACGAAAATTCACAACGCTTGCGGCCAGCTTCACCAGTTTCGATGGGTTGAAGGAAGAAATGCCAGCTCCCCCGCAAGCCGAATTCGAAGAGCCGGTTGAAGGATCGGTTAATCAATACCTGATTGCTACGTTATGCTGATCAGTTTGACAGAGACCACCTAAACCAGATCCGACCATAACGATCTGCAATCTATCGGCCTTAAAAAGATAGGTATCGCCTTAGTTCCTGCTCCCGAGTGCGATTGTATCGTGCTTCACATTTTGCAGCGATGGCTTGCTGGTCCGCGGCTTCGATGGAAGCAGAAGATCCTTCAAGTCTGCATTCGGCTGTCTTGCGGCGGATCCATGCTCTTTGAACTTGCAAAAGATCTTCACGCACTTTTTCAGGTAATGCTCTCCAGACCGCGTTGATCGACTGCTCGGAAAGGGTCTTTTGCGCATTAGCCTCCGACAATCTGGCTGCCGCCGCCGCTTCTTGAGCCTCAGTTATTTCTCGTTCCCGCCGTTCGGCTTCAGCTGCTTCTATAGCCTCCCGCGATCGAATTTCAGGTAGGACAAGGTGCGAAGCTGTAACATGAGCCATCAACAATGTGGATGGCGAGACATCCAATACCTCTACATATAGCCCCTCGTCACTGTCGGTCGGCTGCATTTCGAACTCTAGTTCGCTTGCGAAACTGCGGCCCCGCGGACGAAAGCCCGCCACATCTGCTAATTGATCCACACTGGAATAACTAACGTAAGCAAGAGCTTCCTCGGAGTCATCGATAACATTCTGCGGAAAACTAATTTCAAGTTCTGCCGCGCAAGCCCTTATACCTAAATCCTTGTCAAGGCTGGTAGTGCGAACGTTTTTGAGAGCGATTTCAATTCCCTCTAACCCGTTTGCAACCGTTTCCGTTGTCGTTGCAGAATAGCCCCCGGAATCAATGATCTTCCTGACCTCATTGGAAACATCGTCTTTCAACAGCTCCTCAACGAGTACCAACGTGTTGGCGTTGGCGCAGTCTACCGCCTGCATCTGATCGCAACCAAGCAGTGGCAAGCAAGCCATCAGCGCTAAGCTTGGCTGTTTCCAATTCATAAGAATCTCCAATGGAAGGTAAATTGGCGAAACCGATGGGCCACCCTCAGTGCGTTGCAGACTAGGTTAGAATGGGGCGTTCAAATTGCAAACCCTGTCCCGAAGACTGTGCTAGTTAGCCTAAGCATAGCTTCCAAGTGAACTTTAAATGGTGATTTTGAAGGCCGATATCGATCTGACTTGCCATTCACTGAGGGTGGCTGGTTTCGCGTATCATCGACCAATCGTAGCCTAGCTCTTCAACACGCTGCCGAAGCTGGTCGCGGCTTGCCTGATCTGGCGTGGCTTCCCTAGACAAAACCCACAAGTACGTTCCGGACGGCTCGCCTACAATTGACCATTGGTATTCAGGGTCATGATCGATAACCCAATAATCACCGTAGAACGGCCAGAAAAAGGTTACTCGCAGCTTGGCATTTGTAATCGAGTCCACGACCTTTGCTGTGCCGCTGGCAGTTGACAGCGGGCCGTTCACACCGCCTTTGCGACAACTATTTTGGACGTTTATCGTACCGTTTTCATTGAGCGCATAATCGGCTATGACCGCATCGCAGTCTTTTTGAAACGGGGCCTCGTAGCGATAGATTTCAAACCATCGCCCCAGATAGCGTTCAATATCGACAGACCTCGCAGGTTCTGGAACCACGGCGTTTCCAACAGGACGATATGCTACCGTGGCGCAGCCCGGCAAGGCTAAGGTCAGCACCGCCGCAAAAGGTAAAAGTGTGTATTTGGCACCAGCGTTTTTCATGTCCTGCTTCCTCACCGCCTGCTACCGGGGAACGGAATGACGTTATCATCATCGAAGAATGCCCGCATACCATCTTCTGCGACAGTTAACTGGAAGGCATCGTAGGCTTATCGTCCGCGTCAAACAGGCCATCCCATACGGGTGAGGTGCCCTCTTCGTTGACCACTTCCAGTGCCCACTGCGGGTCATGCTCCAGCCGGTAAATCTTCACATCGATGGTAAGACCATCAAGGGTCAGGGCACGGCCTAGCCTAGGCTGGAGTAGATGATGTTGGACTCACGCTCGCGCCTGGTTATGCCTCCTTGAGTTCCGTAAGTGCTTACAGCCACCGACCAGTGGGCGTCCAGATTGCTTCTGTGTGTCTTGCGCTTGGATTGCCTGTGGCACCCGCAGGAGCAGCCCTAAGGTATACTGGTCGGGATTTCGGCGCTCACCTCATCGAAGCATGGCACCCTTTGGAGCAGAAGAAGGGAGACCGAAAAGACCGAAAAGGGTAAAAGCGGTCCGATCTGTCCAGCGGACCGGGACCGAAAAGACCGGTCCCCCTTAAGGGGACGGTCATCGGTCAGTTTGGTTTTGGTTTTTTAGCCACACCCACTCCTCTTCGAATGTCAGTATGGAACGGGCAGCGACCCGGCGGCGCTTCTTTTCTGCATCTCGCTCTTCTTTGGGATCTAGTCCATTCGCCACCAGCTTGCCCGCTTCCGCCGCCGCACTGCGTGCATCAGCCAACGAAACCTGTCGCACAGCACCGAGGCCGAGTTCTCGACGTTTTCCTGTTGTGGGGCTGGTGTACCGAAAGACCCAAGAGCGATTGATGCCACTGGCACCTTCGGCGACCTGAAGGTTAAGCCCTGGCTGCTTCCCATCAGCTGTGTAACCCAGCTTCGTTGAGGTCTCGACCTGCTTGGCCGTAAGTGCCACCCTTGCGCTTCTACCCACCTTACAACCCACCTTTCAGTGGTGGATTGTAGTGGGCCTTACTGGAGCTTACAAGGGATGGGAATAAATTAAGATACTGATCTTACAGCCAACAAAGTAGATCTGAAGACCTTGCTGGACCTAAGTTTGTAGGACTCCGTCTCAGCCATTTTCCTTCACCATGAACGCAGGCGGGAGGACCGCTGATTCCCTCGCGGGGTTGTAGCCGTGCGCGCAAGGACCATGTAGCGTCGCGAGGGACCTGTCCAAGCCGGAGAATTCAGCCATGAACTGGAACGACGTATTGCGCTTTGCCGCGGACGGAAATCCCGTCCCGCCGCGCCGTGTTGACAAGAGCGAGAGCGAATGGCGTGCACAAATGCCCGAGGACCAGTTCATCGTGACGCGCCTGAAAGGCACCGAAAAGCCCTTCAGCAGCGAAATGTGCAGTCTGTTCCAGCCCGGACTCTACGCCTGCAGCTGCTGCGGAACGCAGCTGTTCGATTCCGCCACCAAGTTCGAAAGCGGCACTGGCTGGCCCAGCTTTGGCGAACCGGTTGCGCCTGACGTGATCGGCTATCACAGCGATGGCAGCCACGGGATGCAGCGCATCGAGGTGACGTGCAATGTGTGCGACGCGCATCTGGGGCATGTCTTCCCTGACGGGCCCGCACCGAGCGGCCTGCGCTTCTGCATCAACGCGCTGTCGCTGGAAAAGGTGAGCGAGGCTGGCGCGGACTGACCTTGGCCTGGAATTTCGACAACAGCTATGCCCGCGAGTTGGAGGGGCTTTATGCCCCCTGGCAGCTCGATCCGCCCGTCGATCCGCAGCTGGTGGCCTTCAACGCGCCGCTGGCCGAGCGGCTTGGCTTGCCGCTGCGCGATGCGAGCGAAACGCAGATCGCTGCCCTGATCGGCGGAGCGGAAGCGCCAGAGGGTGCAGAGCCTGTTGCCATGGCCTATTCCGGGCACCAGTTCGGCCATTTTTCGCACAGCCTAGGAGACGGACGTGCCTTGCTGCTGGGCGAGGTGATCGCGCCTGATGGCAAGCGGTTTGACCTGCAGCTGAAGGGATCGGGCCGCACACCCTTCTCGCGCGGGGGCGATGGCAAGCTGGTGCTGGGGCCGGGCTTACGCGAGTTCCTGATGTCTGAAGCCATAGCCGCGCTGGGCATATCGACCATGCGCACCCTTGGTGTGGTGACAACCGGCGAGCAAGTGATGCGTGACGGCTACAAGCCGGGCGCCGTGCTGTTGCGCACCGGCGCGAGCCACTTGCGCGTGGGCAGCTTCGAATATGCCGCCGCGCATCACGGGGCTGAAATGGTACGCAAGCTGGCGGACTATTCCATCGCCCGCCATCATCCTGAGGCCGCACGGGCGGAGAATCCTTATCTGGCGCTGATGGAAGCGGTAATGGACGCGCAGATCGCGCTGGTCGCATCGTGGATGAACGTGGGTTTCATCCACGGCGTGATGAACACCGACAACGTGACCATCTCCGGCGAGACGATCGATTACGGCCCGTGCGCTTTCATGGATCGCTATTCCGCGACCACAGTTTTCAGCTCGATCGACAAGGGCGGGCGCTATGCCTTTGCCAACCAGCCCAATATCTGCCGCTGGAACATGGCCAAGCTGGGATCGGCCCTTGCCGAAGTGATCGTGGAGCAAGACGAGGACGGGATCGCCAAGGCCAACGCCCTGCTTGAGGCTTACCCGGATCGCTATCATGCGAAGTGGCTGGAAGGGATGCGCGCCAAGCTTGGCCTTGCGACAAACGACGAGCGGGACCTTGGCCTTGTCGCCAGCCTGTTCAATGCGATGGAAGGCCAGGGTGCGGATTTCAGGCTGTTCTTCCGCAAGCTCTCCCGCGTTCCCGAAGACGGACGCGACGCAGTGACAGCGTTGTTCGATGATCCGGCAGCCATCTGTGGATGGCTCGACACATGGGAAGCCCGGATCGCGCGTGAAGGCCGTCCCGATGCCGAACGGGCAGCCGCGATGGATGCGATGAACCCGCTCTACATCCCGCGCAACCATCTGGTCGAAGCAGCCTTGGAGGCAGCCGAAGGCGGTGATCTTGCACCGTTTGAAAAGCTGCTTGAAGTGGTGCGCCAGCCTTTCAGCGAGCGAGACGGGCTCGCGGAGTACACGCAGCCCGCGCCTGCCGATACAAGGCCTTACGTGACCTATTGCGGGACATAGAATCCGCCTGCCATGCCTATGGCGTTATCCCGCCAGCCGGAGCGGTCCAATCTCCAGACCTGCCATGCGAACCGCGATTGCCGCGGCGCATCGGCTGAAACCGATCTGGAGGAGAAGTTCAATGAAGAAGTCCCTTATCGCAGCAGCGGCCAGCCTTGCCATGGCCGCAACCTTCACCGCCACCGCGCCGGTTGCCGCATCGGCAGCAGGCAATGATCATGTAGAGCTTTGCCGCCCGCTGGTGGATGCGCAGATCTTCGGCAGCCTTGGCGAATGCGTCAGCCTCGTGCGCACGGCCCCGGTGCAGCTGATCAACCTCGGCAGTGCCTATGCCCAGGTCGGCGACACCGAAAAGGCTGCCCAGTATTATGGCGAAGCTGCCGCCAGCGAGACGCGGTACCAGCTCGAGCTGGCAGACGGTAGCTGGGTGGATTCGCGCCGTGCCGCACGCACCGCGCTGCTCCGCCTTGAAGAAGCCCGGCTGGCGATGAACTGACGGCCTCGCGCAGGCCCCTATATATAATAGCCGCGTCGCGCCTTTCGGGTTGTGCGAAAACCGAACAGGCAACAGGCCCGGTGGCGCAAGCTGCCGGGCCTTCCTTTTTTGGCGCTGCACTGTCACGCCTGTGTCATTTGTTGTAAGCAAAGCGCCGGGACCGGAGGCTTTCGACAAGTGATTCTGAAACATGCCCTGACCCCTGCGCTGCTTGCCGCTGCGCTTGTGCTGCCTGTTGCGGCGCATGCAGACGTGCTTGAAATCGGCGAAACGGGAGAGGCGCGCTGGATCTCTGGCGCCAGCGCCGATGCGCTGCAAGATTCTGAAACCAGTGCAGAAAGTGCGCTAACGGAAGTCCCTGTCGAAGCCTATGGCGTGCCGGAAGCCGCAGTGGCCGACGCCCGCCGCCATTCCGGCGCCATTCCGGAACGCTATGCCCTGCTGGTGGCCCAGATTTCCGACAAATATGACCTATCGCCCGCGCTGATCGAAGCCGTCGTTTGGCAGGAAAGCCGCTGGCGCGAAAATGCCGTCTCGCCCGTCGGTGCGCGCGGCCTGGCCCAGCTGATGCCCGGCACCGCACGAGGCCTTGGCGTGAATGCAGACGATCCTGCCGCCAACCTCGAGGGCGGCGCACGTTACCTTCGCGAACAGCTTGACCGTTTCGACGGCGACCTCGAGCGCGCGCTGGCCGCCTACAATGCCGGGCCAGGCCGCGTGATCCGCGCAAGGGGTATCCCGCGTATTAGAGAAACACAGAATTATGTCAGCTCGATCATGGGCCGACTCTCCAACCATTCCCGGAGTACTGAATAGAAATGTCGTTCAAAGCCCGCCTTACCGCTCCTTTTGCCGCCATCGCCGCGCTGATCGCGCCAGTTGCCGCGCATGCGCAGTCCACCGCTGGTGCCGGCCCGATCGAGGCTGCCTTTGCATGGATGCAGGCCACCCTGCTCGGCCAGATTGCCACCATGGTTGCGGTGATGGCCGTGGCTGCTGTCGGCTTCATGATGCTGACCGGCCGCATGAACTGGCGCTTTGGCGCTACCGTGATCATCGGCTGCTTCATCATCTTCGGTGCGGCCACCATCGTCGGCGGGATCCAGTCTGCCGCAGGCGGCGCGGGCTGATCCGATGCAGCTGACCCGCCACCCCGTGCACCGCGCGCTCACCCGCCCGCAGATGTTCGCCGGGGTCACCTACAACTATTTCATCATCAATGCGCTGGTGACGACCGAGGCCTTCCTTATCCTGAAGAGCCTTTGGATCATTCCCATCCCCTTCGTGATGCATGCGATCGGTTATTTCGCCTGCTTGCGCGAACCGCGCTTCTTTGACCTGTGGATCACTAAGGTCAGCAAATGCCCGCGTGTGAAGAACTACAAGCGCTGGGGCTGCAACAGCTACGCGCCATGAGCGCGAGCAAAGGAAACTGATTATGGCCAAATGGCTTGGAGCAGCAGCTTGGAGCGCCAAGGAATCGCCCGCGGGCGAACGCCTGCCGTATGCGCAGCTGGTCGATTCCGATGTCGTACTGCTGCGCGATGGCTCGCTGATGGGCGCGCTGCAGGTACCTGGTCTGCTGTTCGAAACCGAAGATACCGACGCGCTCAATGCCCATGCCGCCACCCGCGAGGTGATGCTGCGTTCCAACCTCGATGCGCGCTTCGTGCTGTATCACCATGTGATCCGCCGCCGCGTTTCGGTGGAACTGGAAGCCAGCTTCGATGATCCGCTGTCCGCACATATCGATCGCCGCTGGCGCGATCACCTGTCTTCCGGCTCGCTATTCGTGAATGACCAGTTCGTTACGCTGGTACGCCGCCCGGCTCGCGGCAAGGCAGGATGGGGCGAAAAGCTCTCGCGCATGATCAAGGGCAAGGCCAGCGAAGCGGAGGAGGTTGATCCCAGGGACCTGCGCAGCCTGCGGGCAGCCTTGCAGGCGCTCGCCGCATCGCTGGGTGATTACGGCGCGCAGCCGCTGACTGATTACACCGGACCCAGCGGGCAGGTGAACAACGAGCTGCTGGAACTCCTTTCCGCGCTCTACAATGGCGAGATGCGCCCGGTGCGCCGCCCGCAGGATGGCACTGATATCGGCCACATGCTGCCCTATCGCCGTGCCAGCTTCGGCATTGACGCAATGGAACTGCGCGGCGCCAATGGTGCGGATTTCTCCAGCATCCTCAGCCTCAAGGAATATCCCGAGGCAACCAATCCCGGCCTGCTCGACGCCATGCTGCGCTTGCCGCATGAAATGGTGCTGACCGAAAGCTTCGCGCCTGAAGAACGCCAGACCGCGCGCGAGAAGATCGACCTTGCGCTGCGCCGCCTGCGCTCTGCAGACGAGGAAGCGCAGGCGGAACGGGCGGACATGATGGCCGCACGAGACGAGCTGGGTGCAGGCTCTGTTGCTTTCGGCGATCACCACCTGTCCGTGCTGGTGCGCCATGCCACGCTGGACGGGCTGGACGATGCCACCGCTCGTGTTGCGGCTGCGCTGGCAGATACCGGCGCCATCGCCGTGCGCGAAGACACCAATCTCGAGCCTGCCTTCTGGGGCCAGTTCCCCGGAAACGAGCAATATCTCGTCCGCCGCGGCCTGATCTCCACCGCCAACATGGCCGGTTTCGGCAGCTTGCACGGCTTTGCGCTGGGGCAGGCAGAGGGCAACCACTGGGGCCAAGCTGTCACGTTGCTACAGACCACCAGCTCCACGCCGTTCTTCTTTAATTTCCACCATGGCGATTTGGGCAATTTCAGCGTCATCGGCCCGTCCGGTTCGGGCAAGACGGTGGTCATGAACTTCCTCGCCGCACAGGCGCAGAAGTTCTCACCCCGCACCGTGTTGTTCGACAAGGATCGCGGCGCGGAACTGTTCATTCGCGGCATCGGCGGCAGCTATGACCGGGTGCGTGCCGGCGAACCTTCCGGCTTCAACCCGCTTGCCCTGCCCGATACGCCCGCAAACCGCGCTTTCCTGCGCGATTGGCTGGGCGTGGTGCTGGCTGCCGAAGGGCCGGAGGAGCTGAACACCATCGCGCAGGCGGTGGATGCGGCCTATTCAAACGATCCCTCGCTGCGCCGCTTGCGCCACTTCAAGGAACTGGTGTCCGGCACCCGCCGCCCCCAGGCTGGCGATCTTGCCGATCGACTGTCCGCCTGGATCGAGGATGGCGAGCACGGCTGGCTGTTCGATAATGCAACCGACAAGCTGGATCTTTCGACCCGCGTCATGGGCTTTGACATGACGGCGCTGCTGGAAAACCCCAAGCTGCGCACGCCGGTTATGATGTACCTGTTCCACCGCATTGACGAGCGGCTGGACGGTGAGCCGACGATGATCCTGATCGACGAAGGCTGGAAGGCGCTGGATGACGAGGTATTCGCTGCCCGTATCCGTGACTGGCTGAAGACACTGCGCAAGCGCAACGCGCTGGTCGGCTTTGCCACGCAGTCTGCCCGCGATGCGCTCGACAGCCGGATCTCCACCGCACTGGTGGAACAGACCGCCACGATGATCTTCATGCCCAACGCCCGCGCCAGGACAGAGGATTATTGCGAAGGCTTTGGCCTGACCGAGCACGAGTTCCATCTGATCAAGTCGCTGCCCGCGCACAGCCGCTGTTTCCTGGTGCGCCAGCCCGATGCCAGCGTCGTGGTGCGCCTCGACCTGTCGAACGCGCCCGAAGTGCTCACCATCCTTTCCGGCCGCGAAAGCTCCGTGCGCCGTCTTGACCTGCTGCGCGAAGCGGTGGGCGATGATCCGGCGCAGTGGTATCCCGCGCTCACCAACCGTCGCTGGCCCGGCAATCCCGGCGGTGCGGATGGCGAGATCGACGGTGACTGGGAGGCTGCCGAGTGACACCGGCGCAAGCCTCCTCTGCACAATGCGCCAATGCGCTGGAAGGCGTGGGTGCCGGCATCGGCGCAAGCTTGCGCGCGATAGACTGCGCTGCCAGCGAGATGTCGCAGGCTGCCTTCAGCCGCATATTCGGGGCAGAGGGCGCTTTCCAGCTGCCCTTGCAGATCATGCTGACGCTGTTTGTCGCCCTGCTCGGCTTCGGGCTGGTGACTGGGCGGCTGCGCATCGGCCTCTCCTCGCTTGTCCCGCGCCTCGTCACACTGGGCGTGGTGCTTACTTTCGCCACCAGCTGGATCGCCTTCCAGTCCGTGTTCTGGAACCTACTGGTCCTTGGGCCAGACGAGATCGCGGGCGGGCTGATGGGCGGTAACGGCTCTGCCACCACCATCTTTGCCGACAAGCTCGACGTGGTGATGTATTCCCTGATGGAGGTTTCCGGCGGGGACGGAGCGGCAGAGACGACCTCAATCTTCTCCCCTTCCGGCCTGTTGTGGAGCGGTGGCACCATGCTGCTGCTCGGCACGGTGGGCGTTCTCGCTACCTGCAAGATCGCGCTGGCCGTGCTGATGGCGCTCGGCCCGATCTTCATCGTCACTGCCCTGTTCAAGGCCACGCGCGGGCTGTTCGCAGGCTGGCTCAAGGCCGCTGTGCTGATGGCGCTGGCGCCGCTTTTCGCCGTATTGGGCGGATCGCTGATGCTGGAACTGGCAACGCCTGTCCTCTCGGCGCTCATGTCCACTCCAGGGCGAATTGACGTGCGGCCTGCCATGGCTTTCTTCATGATCGGCGCGGTCCACCTTGCCCTGATGTTCATGGTGACGAAGGTCGCCTCAGCCATGGTCAGCGGGTGGAACGTGTTCGGCTTTGCCGGCGCCAGCGACCGCACCGATACCGACAGGGGCAGCAGCACTGTTGCTGACCGCCAGGCTTCGCAAGTCCTGCTCAACACCACCGTGGCAGACCGGCAGGCGCAGGCGGCGACATCTGCCGCAGCCTCGCGCGATATCCGCATTGCGCAAGCCGCACCGCTTGCAGCCAACGACACCGGCGGCGCAGGCGGCGGGCGCGAGACCATTCGCGAAACGCGCGTGGTGACGGAAGGCGCTTCAGCTTCGGCTCAGCAAGGGCAGTCCACACAAGCGCGCGCACGCGGCATTGGCAGCCGTTTCAAATCCGCGCCCATTCGTTCAACGGAGAAAAAATAACATGACGCGCGCCTTTATCGCCGCGGCCCTGATTGCCACCAGCACCATCGCCATGCCCGCTGCGGCAGAAGGTGATCCGCGCCTCGTCACGCGTGAATACAGCGACAGCGAAGTGGTGCGGGTGCAAGGCAAGGTGAATGTGCAGGCCACCATCCGCTTTGGCGAAGGCGAGGCCATCCAGAACGTGGCCATCGGCGATTCCCAGAAGTGGCAGGTGACGCCCAGCCGCAATGCCAACCTGCTGTTCGTGAAGCCGCTGGCCGAACGCGCCGCCACCAACATGACCGTGGTGACCGATCGCCGCGTCTATCTGTTTGACCTGGTAGCAAGCCCCAGCCATTCGAACCCGCTCTACGTGATGAACTTCACCTATCCGGAAGAAGAAGCCGCTGCCGCTGCTGCGCTTGCTGCTGCCGAGGCAGAGGAAGCCAATCCGCGCCAGAGCGCCAATGCGGCAGAAATGGCTGCTGCCAATGACGACCTTGCCGTGATCGATCCTTCCGCGCTCAACTTTGCATGGGCGGCAGAGGGTGACAGCAAGCTGCTGCCCGAACAGGTCTATGACAATGGCGAGGCAACCTTCCTTGCATGGCCCGTGGGCGAGCCGATGCCTGCTATCCTGGTGAAGGACGTGGACGGCACCGAAGGCCCGGTGAACTTCGCCGTTCGCGGTGACGTGATCGTTCTGGACCTCGTGCCTGCCGAAATCATCCTGCGCTCGGGTGACGATGTCGCGCGGCTGATCAACAACGCCCCGCCGCAGCGGGCAGCCAATGGCGAGCCGATGGCTTTCGCCGGGGCCACTCAGGTCCGCTAAGGAGGACACGCGATGAAACTTGCCATGCGCCTTCCCGGAAAGACCGCCTCCTCTGGCGCTGACCACGATCCGCGCGATGATGCGACGACAGAGGTGATCGACCTCGCCAGCCGCACTTCCTATCCCGCCGTTGCCAACCGCAAGGGCAAGTCGGACGCGCTGGGCCTGTTCGCGGGCGTCGCCTTCGTAGCGCTGATCGGTGCCGCCACGCTTTATGGCCTGAACGCCAGTCGTACGGTGGAGGAAGCCCCTGCGCCTGCCGCCGCAACCGTTCCGCCAGCACAATCAGCCGTGGCGACCCCGCCGCCTGCCGTAGACACGCTGCCTAGCGCCAATGCCGGCGCAGCGCAGCCCAATGTCGGAGGCCCCGCGCCGGTGCTGGCACAACCGCCCATGCTGGAAGCCTATACGCCCAGCCTGAACCCCTATTCCTCGCCCACCGTGGTGTTTGACGCCGGCCTCGCACCCGGCACCGCCGCCGCCAATGCAGCGGCCGCAGCAGATGTCGCTGCCGCGCCGCAAGGCGGGCAGGTTCCGGGCTCAGGCTCGGCCGGAGACTTTGCCGCGCGCATCGGCGGCGTGGGCGGTGGCCCCGCTGTGGCCCAGCAGACCTTCGATCCCGCCACCACGGTGACGCAGGGCACCATGATCCCCGCCGTGCTAGAAACCGCTATCGATACCGATGTGCCCGGCTATGTCCGTGCGGTGGTGAGCCAGGACGTGCGCAGTTATGACGGCAGCCGCATCCTGGTGCCGCGTTCCAGCCGCCTTGTCGGCCAGTACCAGTCCGGCCTGCAAGCCGGGCAGAAGCGCGCTTACGTGATCTGGACCACTCTGATCCGCCCCGACGGTGTTTCGGTGAACATCTCCAGCCCCGCCACCGGTTTTGACGGCACCACCGGCCTTTCCGGCGATGTGGACACGCATTTCTTCCAGCGCTTCGGTTCGGCCATGCTGCTGTCCGTGATCGGCGGCCTCACAACCGTCGCCAGCGGCGGCGCTTCGGTGATCCTTGGCGGCGGTGAGAGTGCCGCTTCCACCGCCTTGCAGCAGGATGGCCAGCGCCCGCCGACGATCCGCGTGCGCCAGGGTGAACCGATCCGAGTGTTCACCTCGCGCCACCTCGATTTCAGCCAGGCCCCGCGCCTCTAAGGAAACCGGACAATGGCTGCCGAGATACACAGGCTGGGTGACGAGGGTGTTGCTGATGCGGTGAGCCCGCCGCAGGCAGAACCGCTGCCTGCTGCAAGCGGCTCGGTCTATCTCGATGCCTACCTCGCGCCTTTCCGGCCCTGGCTGAAAAAGGACACGGTCACTGAAATCCTCGTCAACCGTCCGGGTGAAATCTGGGTGGAGGACGCCGCCCAGCCCGGCATGCAATGCATCGAACTGGCCGAAGTGGATGACAAGCTGGTGCAGCGCCTTGCCGAGCAGGTCGCCCGCGTCAGCCACCAGGGCATCAACCGCGAACACCCGCTGCTGGGCGCGACCTTGCCTGATGGCGGACGCATCCAGCTGTGCGGACCGCCTGCCACGCGCAAGCACTGGGCCATGGCGATCCGCCGCCACCGCAGGCTGGACCTGCCGCTCGATGCCTATGACGCTGGCCCGCTGACCCCGCCTGCCGAACGCGACATGCCTGATCCGGTGGCGCAGCCGATCGAGTTCCTGCGCGCCGCGATCAAGGCCCGCAAGACTGTGCTCGTCTCTGGCGGCACCAGCACCGGCAAGACCACCTTCCTCAACGCCATGCTCGGCGAAATCCCGCGCGATGAGCGCGTGGTGCTGGTGGAAGACACGCCCGAACTCAAGCTGCCCGGCGCCAATGGCGTGGGGCTGGTCGCGGTGAAGGGCGAGCTGGGCGAAGCCAAGGTTACCGCCAATGAGCTGCTGCAATCCGCGCTGCGCCTGCGGCCGGACCGTATCGTGCTGGGCGAATTGCGCGGCGCGGAAAGCGTATCCTTCCTTCGCGCAATCAACACCGGCCACCCGGGCAGCTTCTCCACCATCCATGCCAATTCCTTGCGTGGTGCGCTGGAACAGCTGAGCCTGATGGTGATGCAGACCGGCATCGGCCTCACCCGCAGCGATACAATCGCCTATGCCTCAAGCGTGATTGACGTGATCGTCCAGCTCGATCGCAGTGGCGGCAAGCGCGGCATATCCGCCATCGCGCAGGCCAAGGACCTGATCTGAAGCCGCGCACGGCCGGGTGTTACATCGCCCGCTTTCGCTTGCGAAGGATCAACCCAATCTCCACATCTGCACTGTAATACCGTTCCATCAAGGCAGGATGATCCATTCGCGATGAGTACCGCTCCGGATAGTGACACGGCTGACCGGACCTTGCCGGAAAATCGCTATTTCAACCGCGAACTCTCGTGGCTTTCCTTTAATGAGCGTGTGCTGGCCGAAGCCCGCAACCCCGCCTATCCGCTGCTGGAACGGCTGCGTTTCCTGTCGATCAGCGGCAGCAACCTCGATGAATTCGTGATGATCCGCGTAGCCGGCCTTGCCGGACAGGTGCGATCGGGCGTGGGCAATATCTCGATTGACGGGAAGACCCCCAGCCAGCAGCTCGCCGCCATCAAGGAGAAGATCGAGCGGCTCGATGAAAGCCGTGCCAACCTCGCCTCGGAATTGGTCATCGAAGACCTGCGAATCCTTGCCAGCTGGCGGGGCTGCGAGCCGGAGCTGCGGCTTGGCGATCCGGCGCAGCACTGATCCCTAGAACGGATCCTTTGTCTGCTCGTCAAACGGGCGGGTATCGGCAGGCGGCACCTTGTAGGGCGGGCGCTGCGGCAGCGTGCGATCCCCCTTCCACGGCACCTGGTCGACATCGGTCCAAGCGTTCACATGCAAGCGGAAGAACTTCCACCGCCCGTCTTCCTTGATCAACTTGTCATCGCGCGTGCCGATGCCAAACACGAAGTTGGTGCGATAATCGGCATTCCACTGGATGATCTGGAAGAAGCAGCGTACCCGCGCACCTTCCTTCATCGGGTCCATGATGAAGTGGTTCATCATGTGCTGGCGGCCATACCACCAGTGCTGCCGGCCATACCACAGGCTGCGCAGGTTCTTGCGGATGGCGTCGTGCCCCTTCACCTTGCCTTGCCACAAGTGGTCGAATTCCGCCTCGCGCGCGAAGGTGGCGATCGCCTGCTCCTCGTCGGCAAGGTCGATTCCCCAGGCATAGCGGGCGTAAAGCTCCTCGATCTCGCCGCGATCTTCTGCGGGCATTACCGGTGGCACGCCATCCGGCCAGCACTGTTCGCTCATTTTCCCTTGTCTCCCGTCAAATGCACGCTTGATTTGCGCGGCTATTACCCGTTCAATTGACCCTATCAAATGGGAGAGAGCAATGCCGGAAGTATTTCAACCCTTCGACAGTTTCGGGCTGCAAAAGCGCATGCCGATGCGGTTCGAGGCGACTGTCTTTGAATGCGAGGTTGAGGGCGAAATTCCCGAAGTGCTGCGCAATGGCGCCTATTTCCGCACCGGGGGTGACAGGCTCTGGCCCACGCTGGAGGAGGACATCATCCTCAACGGCGATGGCATGTTCTCCGCCTTCCATTTCGAGGATGGCCACGTGTCTTACAAGAGCCGCTTTGTGCGCAGCGAGCGAATGAAGGCGGAACAGGCAGCCCGCCGCCGGCTCTATGGCAAGTATCGCAACAAATATACCGATGACGAAAGCGTCTCCAACCTGCCCAACCGCGATAACACGGGCAACACCTATGCCTTTGCGCATCATGGCGAGCTTTATGCCCTGCGCGAGGATTCGCGGCCCTATCGCCTCGATCCCGATACGCTGGAAACGCTGGGCGTGGGTGATTTCGGAGACCTGAAATCCACCGCGCTCACCGCACACCCGAAGATCGATCCGGTCACCGGCGAATGGTGGAGCTATGGCGTGTTCGCCGCCGGGGAACCGACCACCGATGCCAGCCTGCACGTGTTCGACAAGGATGGTAATCTGGTGTGCGAACAGTGGTTCCACACCCCCTATCCCGGCCTCAGCCATGACTGGGGCATCACCCGCGAGCATATCGTATTGCCGATCATGCCGCTGGTGGCAGAGGAGAAGCGCCTGCGCGCGGGCGGTGACTATTACGAGTATGATCCAGATTTGCCCAGCAAGTGGGGCGTAATGCCGCGTGATGGCGACCCGGCCACGGACATGCGCTGGTTCGATATTCCCGGCATCGTTATGGGCCATGTGATGAATGCCTATACCGATGGCGACAAGGTGATCATCGACACGCCGTGTTCGCCCGGCAACTGCTTCAGCTTCTTCAGGGACAAGTACGGCAATCTGCCCACCATGCCGGAAACGATCACCCAGATCACCCGCATCACCTTTGACCTGTCGAAGCCCGATTCCGAGGCGGTGACGCTGCAACCGCTGAACGGTGCGCTGGGTGACATGCCCAAGATCGATGACCGCTATGCCATGCAGAAATACAATGTCGGCTATTTCGCGCTGCGCGATTTTCCCCAGATGGGCATTGGCCAGATCGATTGGGAAACGGGCGAGATCAAGGTTCATGAACTGGAAGGCGCCGCCAGCCAGGAGCCGGTGTTCGTGCCGCGCACGCCCGACAGCCCCGAAGGCGATGGCTACATCCTCGTCGCGGTGGACCGGATGGCGGAAAAGCGCATGGACCTGCTGATCCTGGACGGGAACGACGTTTCGCGCCCCGCCCTTGCCACCATAAAGCTGCCCTTTGCCCAGCCCATGTGTTTCCACGGTTGCTGGGTCCCTGCGTGAGGAGAAAATACAATGGCTGATCTTGCGAAAGCCAAGGAGGTGCTGGCGGCCCAGCTTGCCGAGTTGAAGGCAAGGCTCGAGCATATCGAGCGTGACCTTGCCGAACCGATGGATGCCGACAGCAGCGAACGCGCGGTGCAGATGGAGGATGACGAGAGCCTGGAAGGCCAGGCGAGCGTGATCGAAAAACGCATCACAGCCACACAGCGTGCGCTGATGCGGGTGGCAGACGGCACTTATGGCGAATGCATGCAATGCGGCGCGGATATTGCACAAGGGCGGCTGGATGCCCGCCCCGAAAGCACGCTGTGCATGGACTGCAAATCCGCAGGATAAGCGCTGCATCGTGCCGGGCTGGCTGCACAGGCCGGCTGTAGGAAAGACAAAAGAAGGGGCGGGCCGCAGCAATTGCGACCCGCCCCTTTTCTTCAAGCCATGCCGCGCGGTGCGGCAAGCCAATGAGACTTAGTTTTCGCCCGGTGCGCCGGCGTCGGCTTCCTCGACGTCAACGGTCGGCACTTCGATCGTGGCTTCTTCAGTGTCGACTTCGACATCGGCGGTGTCCACGTCAAACTCGGGCATCTCGCCGCCGTCAACCTGCATGTCGACTTCGGGCATATCGCCTTCTTCGGTCTGCTCGACGTCACAGGCAGCAAGGCCAAGTGCTGCGGCCGGAAGGATGGTGGCGATCAAAATCTTGCGCATTAGGTGTCTCCTGTTTTGCAAGAGATCAAACATGGCGAAACAAAGGCGGTTCCGGAAAAATAATTTATCCTTTTGATTCAACGCCACGATTTGCCCTTAACCGGCAACGCGCCTCACAAAACCGGCCACCATCCGCTCTGTTTCGGCACTGGAACTGCCGATGGAAAGCGCCGGCGTAAGATGGTTGTGTCCGGACAGATAATGCATTTCCGGCATCTCGCCCTTGGCATCGGTCCACTGCGAAACCAGCTGTGCCGCCTGGCGCTGGAAGTCCTGCGGATCGAATTCGGCAACCGAGAACTGGATCGGCACCTCGGTCGCAAGCAGGCCTGCCACGCAGCTTGCCGGAGCCCATGCTTTCCGGTCATCGCCGTAATAGGCATAGGCATTGTCATTGGGATCGCAGGTCGTTGTGTCATAGATCCCGCTCATCAGCACGGCGCCGGCAAGGCCTGCCGCGTGCTCGCGCCGGTGGGCGAGATAGCCTGCCACATGCACTGCCCCGGCAGACTGGCCGGACAGCACGATCCTGTCCGGATCGCCACCGTGATCGGCGATATTGTCGCGCATCCACTGCACCGCGGCCTGCAAATCGTCCGGGCCGGACGGGAAACGGTGGTCAGGCGCAAGGCGATAGGTGAGCGTCACCCCCACCCAGCCGTGGCGCGCGGCAAAATCGCCCATGTTGGAATAGAAGGGGCTGCCTTCGTTGTGCTTGTCACCCATCATGAAACCGCCGCCGTGGACGAACACGAACACCGGCGCGCCGGTGATGTCGCCTTGCGTGAAGATGTCCAGCCGGTTGCGCTCGTCAGGACCATAGGAAATGTCACGCGCCACCTTGGTATCGGGGTCCATGCCCTGGTTGATCATGCGCATCAGCTGCTGCGTGCCGCCCAGCATGTCTGGCGTCAGATCCCTGCCGAGGCTTTCGAGTTGGGCGCGGAATGCGGGGGTCATTACTTGTCCTCCATCAGAAGTACAGGTTTGATTGCCTTGCCGGAATGCGCGTCTGCAAAGGCGCGCTCGATCTCGGCGAAGGGGTAGAAGCTCAACATGCGGTCAAAGGGCAATTTGCCTTGCCGCCAGTATTCGGCGAGCTGCGGCAGGAAAGTCTGCGGATTGGCATCGCCGCCAAGGATACCGCGCAACTGCTTGCCGCCAGCCAGCATGCCGAACATCTGCGGTGCCCACTGGCCAAGCGGTGCGGCCACGAAGCCGGCCGTGCCGTTCATCGCCAGCACCTCCAGCGCCAGCGTATGCACCGCTGGGGCGTTGGTGGTGTTGAAAGTGTAGTCCACGCCCCTTCCCGTCAACTGGCGGATTGCAGACCCGATATCATCCTGGTCACCCCGGATGCAATCCGTGGCTCCGAATTCGCGAGCCAGTTCCAGGCGATCCTCGGCAAGGTCCACCGCCACGATGCGCTTTGCGCCCACCAGCTTCGCTGCCATCACGGCAGACAGACCCACGCCGCCTGTGCCGAAGATGGCAATGGTGTCGCCAAAGCCCACCTTTAGCGCTTCGATCACGCCGCCCGCGCCCGTCACCACACCGCAGCCGAGCGGACCGAGTTTCTCCAGCGGCAGGTCTTTCGGCATCTTCACGGCGGTGCGCACGGGCACGATGGAATGGGAGGCGAAGCTGGACTGGCCGAAGAAGTGCGAATGCACGGCATCGCCACCTTCTCCGCAAAGGGCAGTGGAGCCATCCAGCCGCTTGCCGCCAAAGCACAGCGGCATGGCAAGGTCGCAATAGGTCGGGCGGCCCGCCATGCAGCTGGGGCAGCGCCCGCAACTGTTGCCGGACAGGATCACGTGTTCCCCCACTTCGAAGGTGGTCACGCCATCACCCAGCTTTTCCACCACGCCAGCGCCTTCGTGGCCCAGCACGATGGGTTGCGGCGAATGGCGGCCGGGATGTTCATGCAGATCGGTGTGGCAAATGCCGGTGGCGACCAGCCGGATGCGCATTTCGCCAGCGCGCGGTTCTTCCTGCTCCAGCTCGACAAGGGCGGGCGCGGCCCCTCCCTGTCCGCTCAGTGCTGCGGTGATTCTCATGCCAATTGCCCTTCGACTTGTCTCAGCTGCTGCACGCTTGGAACGCATGGAACAGGGTTATGAAGTGAAAATTTCACTTGTGCGGAAATGGCCGTTTCGCGGCGAGACGACAGGCGGGTTTCAAGCATGGTCATGCTGCCTGTCTGCCGGAATCCGCCGCTGTAGGACACATCACTTGGGCGCACCGAGATGATGATCGTCCTGGATATTCGCTACGTCACCGGTCTGCGTCAGCAGGCTCTTGCGCCTGAGGAACCGGCGCAGGCTTTCCAGCCCCATGCGCGGCGCTCCGTAGCCTGACCAGCCAAAGCTGTCGGTGCCGAAAGTGCGTGACTTGGCGAAGGTGAGGAAGGTGTCTTGCAGGAAGATACCACCCGCATTGATCTGCTTGCCGATGGCCTTGGCTTCCTCCGCATCGCCCGCGATCACGCTGGCGGTAAGGCCGAAATTGGTATCGTTCGCCAACCGGATCGCCTCCTGGGTGGTGGAATAGGCCATCACCGGGATACAGGGGCCAAAGGTTTCGTCCTGCATGATCTCCATTTCGTGATTGACGCCGGTCAGCACGGTGGGGCGCAGGTAGAGGCCGCCATCGATATCCTCGATCTCCCCTCCGGTGAGCACCTTGGCGCCCTTGGCCTTGGCATCGGCGATATGGCGCGCGACGATCTCTGCCTGCGGGGCGAAGGTGAAGGGGCCGATGTGCCCTGCGCGCGGATTCTCGTGGTTGAGGCGGACAGCCTTCGCCTTCTCCACCAGCTGCGCCACAAATGCATCATGAATGCTCTCGTGCACATAGACCCGCTCGATCGAATAGCAGACCTGCCCCGTGGCATAGACGGCACCGCGCAGCACCGCAGTGCTCGCCCGGTCGATATCGGCGGTTTCGGTGACTATGCACGGGTCCTTGCCGCCAAGCTCCAGATTGCAGGGGATCAGTTTTTCAGCGCAAGCCACCGCTACCTTGCGCCCCGTGGGAACAGAGCCGGTAAAGCAGATCGTGTCGCTTTCAGCGATGACCGCCTGCCCCACTTCGCCCGGGCCGGTTACATAATCGAACACGGCGGCGAGTTCGGGCACCTTGCGCACGGTTTCGAACAAGGCCTCGATCACGCGCGGGGTCACCTCGCTGGGCTTCAGCAGAACGGCAGACCCCGCAAACAGTGCAGGCACAGCATCGAGCAGGGCGAGCATCAGCGGCGCATTCCAAGGGGAAATCACGCCGGTGATCGGATAAGCCACCACCTGCGATTTCACCGATACGCTGGGCATCGCGCTGCTCATGCCTTCCCACTTCAACGCTGCGAAAGCCTTGGGCGCATCTTCCAGCCAGCCGCCGATATTCCCCATGGTGATGAAGCCTTGCAGGTAGCTGGTATGGCAGCCGCCGGTATCGACCGCGTCCGCCTCGCCAATGGCCAGCGCACTTTCCTTCACCGCCCCCAGCCAGCGCGCCATCACGCCGCAGCGCCCAGCCACGCCCATCGCCTCCCAGCCGCGCTGGTTTTCGCGCAGGCGAGCGGCCTTTTCGGCCACCTCCTGCCGCGTGGAAACGGGAATGGAATGGTCGGCTGTGCCGGTGCGCGGATTGCGCACGTCAAGCACGGCAGCTGATGCTGTCATAAGTCTCTCCCTCTGGCAGGACAGTGCCTAATGCCTGTTCCCGCCAGAGGGTAGAGGTAATTGGTCAGAAACCGTATCGCAGGCCGAGCCAGATGGTCTGCGGAACGCCGTAATCCATCGAACCGCCCTGGTTGCGGGTAACGATGATCTCGTCAAACAGGTTTTCGACACGCGCCACGGCGGACAAGCGGCCGGCCACCGGCACCTGCGCGAACAGGTCCACTGTGGTGGCAGAAGGCAGCACGCCGGTTTCCTGGTCGCTTTCGAACTGGTCCGAAACATGGCGCAGCGTGGCCGCAAAACGCATGCCGTTGTCACCTGTGTAACTGGCGGTGGCACTGGCAGAGAAGCTGGGCACCTGCGACGGGCGATTGCCATCGAGCGGCGCGGCAAAACCGCTGCCGACAACCTCTGCGTCGGTCAGCGCCATCGAGGCGTTGAAGCCCCACGGCCCGCGCTGGATCGCCGTGGCAAATTCCACGCCGAATGCGTCAATCGCATCAAGGTTGCGGCGCTGGCGCAGGTTGGGGGCAAGCGTGACATTGGCGATGGCATTCTTCACCTTGTTGTCGAACACGGTGACGGCAAACTGCGTGCCGTTGTCGACGTCGAAGTCGATCCCCGCTTCATAGCCTTCCAGCTTTTCGGGCAGCAGGTCCTCGTTCGCATTGGTCACCACGGGGAAGACCACGAAGGGGCGATAAAGCTCGTTCAGCGTGGGCAGGCGGATGCCAGTGTAAGCCGCGGCACGCAGGCGCACCACGTCATTGGCCTGCACCAAGGCGCCGGCACGCCAGGTTACTTCCCAGTCAGACCGGTTGGCATAGCTGTCATCGCGCACCACCGCGCCGCTGCCATCGAAGCTGCGATAGTAGCCGTCCTTGATGGCATAGCGGTCTGCACGCAGGCCACCAGTCAGGGTGACGGGTCCAAGCTCAAGGTCATTCTCCACGAACAGGCCAAGGTTGGTGTTCACCCCGCCGGCAAAGCGTTCCTCGGTCAAATTGCCGGAGAAGGCGGAATAGGCATCCTCGAACAGGTCGCCTTCGCTACGGCGATAGTCTGCACCGATGCGCAACAGCATGTTCTCACCCACGGGCGGGCGCACTTCGATCTTGCCGCCCTGCCCTTCTGCGGGCGTGTCCTTCTGGTCCAGCACCGGCACGAAGCGGGTGGAGGAGATCACGACATTGGTGAAGTTGCGCCACTGGGCATAGGCCACCGCGTCCACTTCCCACGGCCCGCGGCTGACAATACGCAGGCTCACGTCCTCGCCGCTCATGGAATTGTCAGCGCCATCGAAACGCAGCACGCGGTTGTCTTCATAAGCAAGGCCGCGCAGCTGCACTTCCAGCGGTCCGAGTTCCTGCACCAGACGGCCGCTGACGGACCACGCATCGTAATTGGCGCGGCTGGTTGCGGGCACGCGCTGCGAAGGCGGGGTGGTGAAGAACCCGTCGCCGCGCTCCCACCGGCCGGAAACCACGGCAAAGCCATTGCCGATCTCGGGCGCGATGCTGGCAGACATTTCGGTCGCCTCGCGCTGGTTGGCCAGAACCTGGCCGGTGATCAGGCCCAGTTCCTGCGCACCGGCGCTGTCCATCTCGATCGTGCCGGCAAGCGCACCCGAGCCGAACGGCCCGGAGCCGCCGCCGCGCGTCACGCGGATGGTGGACAGGCGATCAGGCGCAATCGCGCTGAAGGGGATGTAGCCGAAGAAGGGATCGTTCATCGGCACGCCGTCCAGCAGCACAAGCGCGCGGCTGGAGGCATTGCCCCCCAGTGCGCGCAAGGTTGCGCCTTGCGCCGAAGGGTTGGACGATCGGCTGTCCGAACGGCGGAACTGCTGGAAGCCCGCGACATTGGCCAGCACATCCTCGATCCTGCCGGAACCGGCTGCCTGGATCAGGTCGCGATCAATATCCACGGTGGAGTATGCGCCCGGCGAGGCGAGCGTATCGCCCAGCCCTTCACCCAGCACGACAATGGTATCCTCACCCTCTTCCGCAGCATCCTGCGCAGCGGCAGGGACAGCAAAAAGGGCAGCGCAAGTGCTGGCGAGCAGCAACTTTTTCATGGGAATTCTCTCATCACGTTGATTTTGTCCGAAACGCCCTTAGCGACTCAATCTTGCCGCGTCACCAATGGAATGGCAGGAAGGGTCTGGAGAGGGGAGATTCATGCGAATTCTGACTATTTCGATTGCTGCCGCAATTCTGGCGGGCTGCTCTGACACCACGCTGACAGATGAGGAAACACAAGTGAGCGAAGAACCCGCAGCCATTGGCGAGAACGTCCTGTCGGGCATCGCGCCCGAAGTGGCGCAAGACCATGCGGCATTGCTCGCCAGCGATGATCCGCAGCTCGCCGCCAACAAGCAGCTGGTTTACGACATGTACCGCATCGTGCTTCAGGCAGGCCTGGCAGACCGTGCGGGCGAGTTCATTCGCGAGGATTACATCCAGCATAACCCGATGGCGGCCCAGGGCCTGGCGGGCGTGCAGGATTATATCCGCGCCACCCGGCCAGAGCGCGAGATCAAGGAAGCGCTCGAACTGCCGCTGATCAACATCATGGCAGAACGTAACATGGTGACACTGGCCTTCGTGCGGCCGGAAAAGGATTCCGCCGGAGAGACATATTATTCGACCTGGTTCGACCTGTTCCGGATCGAGGACGGCAAGATCGCCGAGCATTGGGACCCGATGCTGAAGACCGACAGGCCGATCGATCCCAACGACAACGTCATCGAAGAATAAGCAAACAGCGATAAACGGGACGGGAGAGGATCATGGCAGGCACGCGATTTGCCGCAAAGGCGATGCTGGGCGCGGCCCTTGGCGCGCTGGCGCTGGCGCAGGCGCACGGGCAGAGTGACGACAGCACCTTCGTGCCCGTCACCGATGCCGAGATCCAGAATCCCGATCCGGCGGACTGGCTCAGCTGGCGGCGCACGCTGGATAGCTGGGGCTATTCCCCGCTGGCGCAGATCAACCGCGAGAACGTGGGTGCCTTGCGCATGGTCTGGGTTCGCCCGCTCCCACCCGGCCACCAGGAAGGGACGCCGCTGGTGCATGACGGGGTGATGTATTTCCCCGGCCCGGCGGACGTGATCGAGGCGATTGACGCGAAATCGGGACAGTTGCTGTGGCAGTATCGCCGCCAGCTGCCAGAGGATATCGGCGATTACCTTCCGGTGTATGACACCAACCGCAACCTCGCCATCTATGGCGACAGGATCATCGGCCAGGGCGCGGACAACTATCTCTATGCGCTGGATGCCCGCACGGGCGAGCTCGTCTGGGAAACGCAGATCGACGAGTATGATTCCGGCGCGAAGATCAGCTCCGGCCCGATCATCGCCGATGGCCTCGCCATCACCGGCCGATCCTGCGAGCCTGAGGGCGGGCCCGATGCCTGTGTGATCGTGGCGCACGATGCCACCACCGGAGCGGAAGTGTGGCGCACCTCCACCATCGCGCGCGGCGATGATCCCAACGATGCCAGCTGGGGCGGCGTGCCGTTGGAAAACCGCCAGCAGGTGGGCGCGTGGATGATCGCCAGCTACGATCCCGAACTGAAGCTGATCTACATGGGCACATCGGTAACCGCGCCCGCGCCCAAGATCAGCCTTGCCGGCAATGACTATGACTATCTCTACCACAATTCCACGCTGGCGCTGGACGTGGAGACAGGCGAAATCCGCTGGCATTACCAGCACCTGGTTGACCAGTGGGACCTCGATCACCCCTTCCCGCGCATGCTGGTGGACGCACAACAGGCACCCGATCCGGCAGAGGTGAGCTGGATCAATCCGCGGATCGATCCCGACAAGACCTATCGCGTGCTGACCGGCGTGCCCGGCAAGACCGGCGTGATCTACACGCTGGACCGCGAGACGGGCGAATTCCTGTGGGCGCGCGAAACAATCCATCAGAACGTGGTGGGCAGCATTGATGGCGCGACCGGCAGGGTAACGCTGAACCCGGAAACCGTGCCGACCGCCTATGGCGAGATGCATCTGGTCTGCCCCTCGCCCGCAGGCGGCACTAACTACCCCTCTGGCGCATTCAGCCCGATGACGGGGCTGATGTACCTCACATCGAACAACACCTGTTCGGAAATGGCCGCGCTCGATCCGGCGGACAACCCCGGCGTTTACGGCATGTCGAGCCGCCAGCGCATCGCGCCCGGCGCGGGTGACAATGTCGGCGTGATCCACGCAGTCAGCGCCAGCGACGGGCGAACCGCGTGGGAGTTCGCAACACGCCCCGGCATGCAGAGCCTGATGACGACCGGTGGCGGCCTGCTGTTCGCAGCCGATGCAGGCGGCTGGTTCCGGGCCATGGATGACAGGAACGGCGAAGTGCTCTGGTCCATGAACCTCGGCTCCAGCGTCACGGGCTATCCCGCCACCTACACGGTGGACGGGCAGCAATATGTCGCCGTGTCCACTGGCGTGTGGCTGAACGATACCTTCACGCCCGAACTCACGCACGGGCGGCAGAACGCGCTGTTTGTCTTCGCGCTGCCGGAAGCAGGGATTGGCCAGCAAGGGCCGTATCGCGCGCCCGTGAACACGGCGGGCCGCCTGTCCTCGGCAGACCCGGCGCAAGTCGCCGCGCAAACCCAGGGCTTCACGCGCACAGCGTCTGACGGGATCTATTCGGCAGAGCAGGCGCTGGCCGGAAAGGCGGTTTACCTGCGATCCTGCGCAGCCTGCCATGGCGTGGATTTCCAGCCTGCGCCGGGTTCACCCACGTTGAAGGGTGGCGCCTTCATGGCCAACTGGCGCGGGCGATCGGTGGCAGAACTGTTCACCTACACCCGCGGTAACATGCCGGTGGGCATGGGCGGTTCTCTGCCCAACAGCGATTACCTCGCGCTCACGGCCTACATGCTGGAGATCAACGGTTTCCCCGCTGGCGATGCGCTGGATGCCGACGAGGCGATGCTGGCCGCGCTGGGGATCGAGTAAACGCTCAATCGATCATGTCGGCAACAAGATCGCGCAGTTCGCGGCGGGTGAGCGGCGCGGCGCAGGGCCTGCTGCTGCCGTGTTTATGCGGCTTCGCGCCGCCAAAGGGCAGCGAAAGCGTGCGGCGCGGTTGATGCGCCCAAGTCTGGATTGTCATTGAATTCCTTGTGCGGGCGGCGGCCTTCAGGCTGCGCCCGCCTTTTATCTCTAGCGCCGGTTTATCTTCCCGCGCCTGCCACCGCCTGCGCCGCCCATCGGGCCAGAGCCCGGCGTGCGTTCGCGAAAGACGATGCGGCCCTTGGAAAGATCATAGGGCGTCATTTCCACATGCACCCTGTCACCGGCGACCGTACGGATACGGAAGCGGCGCATCTTGCCGGCGGTATAGGCGATGATCTCGTGACCGTTTTCGAGCGTTACGCGGAAGCGACCGTCAGGCAGAACCTCTTCGATATCGCCTTCCAGGGTAAGCAGCTCTTCTTTCGCCAAAACCAGTCTCCGTCATGGTGCATAATACAGTTCGAACCCGCGCGAAAACATCGCACGGGGCCAGCCATCAAGCGTCAATGGAATGAATGGGACCAATCGATACCAGCCCGCCAAATCCCGTCGCAAGCGACGTCAGGCAGAGCGGATATAGGAAGGCACCCGCATCATTACAATGCGGGTGCCTTCAATTAACGCCATTGCTGCGGATCAGGCCGGAGCGCCGTCCAGCAGGATGGTCTTGGTTTCGATGTAGCCGTGGATGCCTTCATCGCCGCCTTCACGGCCGATGCCGGACTGCTTGAACCCGCCGAAGGGCGCGGTCCATTCCATCCGCATGCCGTTCTGGCCGACCACGCCCGTGCGCACGCGGCGGGCGATGTCGTAGGCGGCCTGCGGATCATTGGTGAAGACGCTGCCGTTGAGGCCGAAATTGCTCTCATTGGCGATGCGGATCGCGTCTTCCTCGTCTTCTGCCGGGATCAGGCAAAGCACCGGGCCGAAGATTTCTTCCTGCGCAATGCGGCTGGTGTTGTCGACATTGGTGAACAGCGTCGGTTCCACGTAATAGCCCTTGTTCATATGCGCCGGACGCTGGCCGCCGGTTACGAGGTCAGCGGTCTTCTTGCCTTCCTCGATGTACATTTCCACGCGGTCACGCTGGCGGCGCATGGCAAGGGGCCCGAGCTGCGTATCGGGATCGTTCGGGTGGCCGATCTTCACGCCCTTCATCACACCGGCGATGGCTTCGGCCAGTTCGTCGTGGCGGGCCTTGGGCACGATGGCGCGGCTGAGCATGGCGCAGACCTGGCCGCTCATCACGGTGATGGTGTTGCCAAGGATGCCTGCCGCCGCCTCGATCGGGAAGTCGTCCCGCACGATGGCGGCAGACTTGCCGCCCAGTTCGAAGGTCGCGCGGGTCATGTTGCCGCCGCACACGCTGGCGATGTGCATGCCTGCGGCAGACGAGCCGGTGAAGGTGACCTTGTCGATCAGCTTGGAATGGATGAGGTGGTCAGCCGCCTCGCGATCGGAAGGAACGAGGTTCACCGTGCCAGCGGGCAGGCCCACAGCTTCGGCAGCTTCGGCGATGATAAAGGCTTCCAGCGGGGTTTCCGGGGAAGGCTTCATGATCACGGTACAGCCGGCGATCAGGGCATAGAACACCTTGTTCGCCATGATCGCGAAGGGGCCGTTCCACGGGGCGATGGCTGCGACAACGCCAACGGGCTCACGCACAACGCACACGGTATCCACCGCCATGCCGGGGCGGCGTTCTTCCCATGCGAAACGCTCACCCAGCGAGGCGATGCCGCGCAGGCCGGCAACTGCGCCGCTGTGCATCGGACCGGACACGGTCGCAAGCCCGCCGATCTGCGCCGTCCATGCGGCAGCGAGTTCGGGCACGCGGGTTTCGAGATAGTCGATCATCTCCATCAGCTTGGCCTGACGCTCGACAGCCGAGAGGCGCGGCCACGGGCCGTTGTCGAATGCCTCGCGCGCAGCCGCCACGGCGCGGTCCATGTCGATGTTGTCGGCATGGGCAACGCGGGCGACGATCTCTTCCTCGGCGGGGTTTTCCACCTCGATCACGTCGGTGCCATGGGGCTGCACCCACTCGCCGCCAATGAACAGCTTGTCCGGGTTCTTGATGTTTACGCCTTCAGGGGTCATCGAATTTCTCCTCTCGGGGCCGAAGCCGATCAGTAATTGGAAAGAATGGTGAGGGACTGCGTATCCAGCGGCAGGCCGCGGCGTTGCAGTTCCAGTTCGCGGGCGCGCAGCGTGCCTTGCGCATCGATCAGGAAGGCGTGGATTGCCTTCACCTGTTCTTCGCTTAGCCGGTCATCCCAGCGCGGCATGCCATTGGGCAGCAGCAGGCCTTCAAGCACGATCTGGTTGAAGGCAGCATGCACACCGCTGTTCATCCGTCGCAAGTCCGGCAGCGGAGCGCGCGGCTGGTTGGAATGGCAGATGCTGCAATTGGCCATGAACAGCCCGGATCCCGTGGCGATCATTTCCGGTGTCGCGTCCTCGAACTGCGCAGGCGGCTCGTCTGCCGGTTGGAGCGGCGGCAGGTCAACCGGGACGGGCACTTCGCTGCCGCCCAGGCGGAACACCAGCAGGCGGTTGCGATTGCCCTTGCTGTAAGCCGCGGAATAACCGGGCACGAAGCCCCAGCCCCCGCCGCCCCAGCCGGTGGCCACGGCGACATATTGCACGCCGTCGACGGAATAGGTCATCGGAGCTGCCATGATGGTGGAACCCGTATCCACGCTCCAGAGTTCCTCGCCGGTTTCTGCATCGCGGGCAAAGACCTTGCCCGCCGCATTGCCGTGGAAGACGAGGCCGCTCTGCGTGGCAAGTGCGCCCTGCCGGTCCTGCCAGCCGAGCGAATCGACCGCCCATTTGGTTTCACCGGTCAGCGGATCGATGGCGCGGAACTGGCTGGTGTAAGGCTGGTCCTTCACCCACTGCCACTGCGGGTGGCTTTCCATCGCCTCGCGCACGGGCGGGGGCAATGTGGCTGCGGCCGCTTCCATGTCAGGCGAGAAAATGATCGCTGCCCCTGCGTTGAGGAAGCCTTCCTCGCGCTTCACATCGTCAACCGGGCCGGGCAGGAACAGCAGGTTCCCCATGTCCAGCACATGCGCGAAATAGGTGTTGCGGCCGGGATCATATGCCGCCGGATACCAGTTGCGCGCACCCGGCGATGCCGGGAACACGATCTTGGGCCCGGTGGAATAATCCGCCCAGTCCATGCGCACGTTGGGGCGACCCTTCTCATAATCCCAGCCATCTGCCCAGTTGGTGCGGACCAGCGGGTTCACCGCCAGCGCCTCGCCCGTTTCGCGGTCCACCATGAAGAAGAAGCCATTCTTGGGGGTATGCAGGATCACCGGGCGCTGTTCGCCTTCGACTTCCATCTCCGCCAGCAGCATTGGCTGGGTGGCGGTGAGGTCCCAATTGTCCTCCGGCGTTTCCTGCAGGTACCATTTCATCTCGCCCGATGCGCGATCCACCGCGATCAGCGAGTTGAGGTAAAGGTTGTCCCCGCCGCCGGGAGAGCGGATCGCCTGCGGGTATGGCCCGCCATTGCCGCTGCCGATGATGATCTGGTCAAACTGCGGATCATAGGTGATCGCATCCCACACGGTGCCGCCGCCGCCGATGTCCCAGCGCGTCTCTTCGCTCCATGTTTCCAGCGCCGCGTCGAGCTCGGCATGTTCCTGCGGGCCTTCTGCCGGATCGCGCGGCACGGTGAAGAAGCGCCATGCCTGCTCGCCGGTTTCCACGTCATAGGCCGTGACATAGCCGCGCGCGTCATACTCGCTGCCGGCATTGCCGATCACCACCAGGTTTCCGGCAAGCTCCGGTGCGCCGGTTGAAGAGTAGCCGCGCGTCTTGTCTACGATGGTATCGGCGGACCATTCGACTGCGCCGGTTTGCGCATTCAGGGCATAGAGCACCCCGTCTGCCGCACCGACGATCACCTTCTCGGCTCCATCCGGCCCTTTCGAAACCGCAACGCCGCGGTTGGCCCAGTCACAACAGATCGCGCGGGTGATCTGCATGTCCATTTCGGGCGTGAAGGTCCACAGCTCCTCACCCGTCGCGGCATTCAGCGCATAGACGCGGCCGAGCACTCCGGAGGTGTACATCACCCCGTCGATCACGACAGGGGTGGCTTCCTGCACGCGGGCGCTGCCCAGGTCATATTCCCACGCAAGACCCAGTTCTGCCACGTTGGAGGGATTGATCTCCTCCAGCCGCGAGAAATGGCTTTCCGCCCAGTCACCGCCGGGATTGTCCCAGTTCTCGCCCGCGCCATAGGTGGCAGTGTCGATGCTGGCTGGATCGAAGGAATCGCCGCAGGATGCCAGCGCCAGCGCTGCAACCGCAGCAACAGCAAGCTTATTGATCATTTCGGCCACTGGTCCTGATACTGTTCGAACACGCTCCTGAGACTGCGCGGTTTCTTGCCGGTGACGCGTTCCACGGCATCGGAATCGATATACATGAAACCTTCGCGGATTGACTGGCCGAATGTCACCATGCCTTCGCTGGCCCACGGGATCGGCGTGTCGGGCGTCAGGTCCGCCGACTTGCGCACCGCGCCGATGGAATCGAAATACTGGTACATGCCTTCTTCGTCGACCTGCTCGATCGTGATCGCCTTGCCGGTCATTTCGGAAACGAGCGCCATCGCATCGGGCAGCGTCCACAGGTCAGGTCCGCTCACCTCATAGGCCTTGTTCTCGTGGCCGTCCTGCGTCAGCACCGCCACCGCCATGGCCACGCAATCATCGCGGCTGATGATCGGCACCCGGCCGTTGCCGGCGTTTTCCATCTTCGAGCCCGCTATCAGCGCCGGGATCGCCATCGCCGTGGCGACCGCTTCGGCATAGAGGCTGTTGCGCAGGAAGGTGTAGGCGAGGCCGGAGTCTTCGAGCAGTTCCTCGGTTGCGATGTGGTCAAAACCCTCGACCGAGGGATTGCCCGGCTTCCGCACGCCCAGAAGCGAGGTGTAGACGACATGCTTCACCCCGGCTGCCTTGGCCGCGTTGATCGCATTGCCGTGCTGGCGCGGCCGCTGGCCCACCATGGTGGTAGAGATCAGCAACAGCTTCTCTCCGCCGGCCATCGCGTCTTCCAGCCCGTCAGGCGAATCGAAATCGGCTGCGCGCACTTCTGCGCCGCGCGCGGCAAGATCCGCCACCTTGTCAGTCGAGCGGGACAGGGCGATCACGTCCTCGCCCATATCAAGCAGCTGCGATGCCGCGGCATGGCCGAACTGGCCGGACGCGCCGGATACGATAATCTTGCCCATCGAAAGTCCTCTCCTTCTTGGCAGGTGATATTAACGAGTGTTACGGTTGTTTCAACACAAGAGCACATGAGGGGGAGAGTTACCGTGACCAAACTATCCATCGAGGACCGGCTGGGCCTGCAGGACCTGATCGCCGATTACAGCTGGGCGCTGGATACCGGCGATGCCGATGCGCTGGTCGAATGCTTCACCGAAGACTGCCTGATGAGCGAGGAAGTTTTCGAGGACCCGGATATCTGGAACGGGCACGATGGCATTCGCGGCATGGTGAAGCACTATTCCAACGCTCCCGGCTTTCCCGGTCGCCAGCATCACGTGACACAGGTGAAGTATTTCCCGCAGGAAGACGGCCGTGTGAAGCTGAAGAGCTTTGCCTTCGTCACCGAATGCCATGACGAGCCGCCTTACGAGCTGCGCTTCTGCGGCTGGTATGACGATCACGCGGTCAAGGGCGCGGACGGCAAGTGGCGTTTCCAGACGCGAATCGTGCGGCTGTGGGATGGCGAAGTGCTCAAGAACTTCCCTGGCCGCGGCCAGTGGGTTCCACGCAAGCGCCCGGACAGCCTGATTATCAGGAAATAGCTGCAGTCTGGCGCAGTTGCCCGCGCCGCATTAGGTTGCGGGCCATCAGGGGAGACATCATGATTTTGAAGACATTGCTGGCCGCAACCGGCTCACTCGCCGCCCTCGCGCTTGCTGCACCTGCGCATGCCGCATGTGCAGACCTGGCGGGCATGGACCTCGATGGCGGTACCATCACATCTGCCGAGGTGGTCGCCGCCGGAGGGTTCGAGGCTCCGCCCAGTGCTTTCGGTCCGCCGCCGGGGGTTGCCGCTTCGCCCTATGCTGACGTGCCGCAGTTCTGCCGCGTGCAGATGACGCTGACGCCGACCAGCGATTCCGACATCAAGAGCGAGGTCTGGCTGCCGATGTCGGGCTGGAACGGCAAGTATGTCGGCGTGGGCAACGGTATCTGGGCAGGCTCGATCTCCTACACGGAGCTGGGCCGCAATGTCGCCCGCAACTATGCTACCGCAGCCACGGATACCGGCCATGTCGGCAATGGCCTGACTGCCGAATGGGCGATCGGTCATCCGGAAAAGCTGGTCGATTTCGGGCACCGGGCAGTCCACGTCACAACCGTAGCAGCCAAGGCCGTGGTCGAGGAGTTCTACGGCCGCGCGCCATCGCTCTCGATCTGGAATTCTTGTTCCACCGGGGGGCGGCAAGGCCTGATGGCAGCGCATCGCTATCCCGAGGATTTCGACGCGATCTCCTCCATGGCGCCGGCCAACCCGATGACCGACCTGATGACGCAGAGCATGTGGCAAGGCTGGCAGCCGCAGCGCTTCGGCGTGCGGATTACGCCCGCCGAGCTGGGGCTGGTGCATGGCGAGATCATTCGTTCATGCGATGCGCTGGACGGCGTGGCGGACGGGATCGTCGGCCGCCCGCTGCAATGCACCCCTGATCTTGCCAGCCTGCAATGCGCACCCGGCCAGCAAGGCGGCTGCCTCAGCAGCGGGCAGTTGCAGGCGGTCTACAACCTCTTCGGCGGGACGCGGGCGAACGATGGTTCGCTGCTGCTGCCCGGCTGGCCCCATGGCTCGGAAATGCAGATGGCGGCGCTGGTGATGGGCGAAGAGCCTTTCCCTGTGGCGATGAGCTATTTCCGTGACCTTGCCTATGCTGGCCGCAGCGACTGGGATTGGCGGGCAACCGATTACCGCGACTACACGACTGACGCGCGAACCTATGGTGCGGATATCCTCAACGTGCCCACCAATGGCCTGTCCGCCTTCTTCGCGCGCGGAGGCAAGCTGCTGCTCTCGCACGGCTGGGCTGACGGCCTGATCCCGGCGAACAACACGCTGCAATTCTATCACGGGCTCTACAACGCGCTGCCGCTGGAACAGGCGCAGCAGCAGACCCGGCTGTTCATGGCTCCGGGCATGGATCACTGCTCTGGCGGTGTCGGCCCCAGCGATATCGACACGCTCGGCGCGGTAGATGCCTGGGCAAGCACAGGTGTCGCGCCGGATCGCATCATCGCCACCCGCCCGGTGCAGGCAGCAGGCGGCTTCGGCGGACCGCCCCCGCCGCCGCGCGAGCCGATGGAGCGCCCGCTTTGCGCATGGCCCACGGTCGCGATCTATGACGGATCAGGCGATCCTGCGGTGGCCAGCAGCTTCAGCTGCGGATTGGAATAAGGCCCCGCCTCCAGCCCCTCCCGCTTGCGGGAGGGGTCAGGTGCGGGCAATTCAGCCGCGCGGCACCAACACCCAGCCGAGCACTGTGCCGGGATCGCTGGCTGCAGCGGCAAAGCGCGTGACTTGCGGCATTTCGCTCGCCTGCGGGTTTGCAGCCCATGCGGCCAGCACTTCCACCCAGCTATCGCCAGCAGCGGCAGCCACGCGGTTGAGCGCATTCCAGCCCGGTGACAGGGTGAAGCCCTGGCACGTTCCCTTGCAGCCGCGCAGTTCGGTGGCGAGGACATAGCCTTCCTCCATTGCGACTTCGCCCAGCAACAGCGCTTCGGCATGGCGGCTGACCCCCGCGACGAGCGCGGGCTTGCTGGCCAGCACCTCGCGCCCGAAGCGTACCGGATCGCCATGGATCGCGCGCGTCGTGGCACCAGCCGCGCGGCCAGTATCTGCAAAACGGCGGCCAGCGATCAGGCTGTCATCATGCAGCAGCAGCGCGTTGCCGCCCGTTTTCCACTGCCAACTGGCAAGGCCGGCGACTGTCGGCACGGCGAGCGCGCCAAGCATCATTCCACGGCGAGAAACCTTCATTGCGGGCCTCCTGCCGGTGCTTCGGCGTGGGGACCAGCCGCGAGATAATCCGCAATGGCCTGCAAGTCCTCGTCCGACACTTCACCGCGCGGAATAGCAGGCATGTTGCCGATGCCCAGGCGCGCTGCGGAGATGACGTAATCAGCCGTCAGATTGTCCCGCGCTTCGAGCAGCGAGACCTCCATCCGGCGGCCCAGCAGGCCGGTGCCCATGCCGTTGGGGCCGTGACACATGATGCAATATTCGACATACTTGGCTTCACCGCCCGTTGCTTCGGGGCGCTGGGCCATGGTGATCGGCTGGGGCATAGGCGGAGGGCCACCAGCGGCAGCATCTTCGCCCCCAGCCCCTTCACCGCCGCTACATGCAGCAAGCGAGAATGCTGCAGCAAGCAGCGCAGCATAAGGTGCAGCAAATTTCCTCATTGTCCGCGCTCCCCGGCGAAGTTTCTTGGCCAAATGCCGCTCTTGCCCGGAGCGATGATGCCGTTGGGATCAAGGGCGTTCTTCACCTTCTCGTTCAGGCGCAGCAAAGCATTGTTATTGAAGTCATAACTACCGGCGACAAGATCCATGTAATCAAGGTGCGTGCGGTACTCGCCGTAACCCTGTTCCTTTGCATCGGCCACCAGCGTGCGGAAGAACGGATCGATCTTTGCCATCATCGCCGGATCGTCCTTGTTGAAGACCATGGCGTTGACATTAGTGAGGTGGCGTTCGCCGAATGCGAAGCTGCCCTGGTAGTCCACGCCATATTCCTGGTAGCGGGCATAGGTGCGCTGGAATTGCGCCAGCGCCTTGTCGCCATTCTGCTCGATGATCGGGCTGAAACCGATGTGGCCGCCGCGGCCACCATACCAGTTCACGTTCTGCATCGGGAAGGTCAGCGGGGTGCCGGTCCAGCCGGTATATTCCAGCGGTTCGCCGCGAACCCAGCTGGTGGGCTTGATCGCCATCGGCCCGGCATTGCCCATTGCCTCTTCAAGAATCTTGTAGGCAGCCTTGTTCACGTCCTCGCGGCCATAGAGGCGCAGGGAAACTCCCCACCAGCCGATGCTGAACTGCTTGCGGATGGCATCGATCACCGTGTCGGAAATCGCGCCCGGCTCGTCTGTCCAGTCGGTCCGGCGGGTGAGCACGGCAGCGGCGCGCATCCAGTTGCCGATCGACGGGCTTTGCGTCAGCACGCGTTCCCGGCGTAGCGGGGCGATGGTGTCGATCATCACCTTCAGGTCTTCCGGCTTGTCGAATTCGACATCCATGCCCATCAGGCTTTCCGGTTCCGGCATCAGCCACATGCCCATCTTGGTGACCACACCGAAGTTGGACTGGACGAACATCTGGTCCCACCCCGGACCGAAGCCGAAGGGATAGGCGCTCCATGTCGGGGCGTTGGAGAAGGCACCCATGCCCGTGCGGACCAGATCCCCATCCGGCAGCACCACCTCCAGGCCGCAGATGTTCTTCGTGTGCTCGCCATAAGGCGTGTAGCCCACGCCGCGATCCAGCGCATTGCCCATGACCGAACCCCAGCTGTTGCCGGGGGTGGAAAGCCAGTAGGGCAGGTTGTTGCGCTGGATGTAATCGTAGAGGTCATAAAAACCGACGCCCGGTTCGAGGATGACCGTTCCCAGCTCCTCGTCGAACTCGATCTTTTTCATCCGCGACAGGTCCAGCACGACCGAACCTTCGAGCATCGGTGCGTTGCCGCCGTAACCCAGGTTCTTGCCGCGCGCGATCGGGAACAGCGGCAGGCGGTACTGGTTCGCGATGCGCACCACTGCCTGCACTTCCTCCACCGTCTCGCAAGCAACTGCGCCGGAAGCATGATGTGCGTCGTCGTTGACCGCGAACTTGTCCGTATAGGTGCTGCGATCCAGCTCCTCGAAGAAGACCTTGTTCGCACCCAGCACGCTTTCGAATGCACGCTGCGCCTGTGTCAGTTTCTGCAGGGTGAAATCGGGTGGAAGGCGTAGTTCAGCCATTGCACATCATCCTTGTTGCGTTGCGGCCCATTGGGTGCGGGCAGGCGGACGAGCCCCACCATCAAGGCGCAGCACCTCGCCGTTTACCAGCGGGGTGCGGATCAGGAAATCAATTGCGGCGGCGAAGTCCTCGCCCGTGCCGGCGCGCTTGGGAAATTCGACATCGGAAAGCAGCTCTTCCACGAAATCGGGCGGCAGCATGGCCACCATGGGCGTCGCCATGAAACCCGGCGCCACGCCGTTCACGCGGATCGCATGCCGCGACAGGTCCCGCGCCCACACCAGCGTCAGCTCCTTCAGTGCGGCCTTGGCGGCGGTATAGGCACCCATGCCTTCCTGCCCTTCGAAGCTGGCGATGGAGCATGTGTTGACGATCACACCGCGTTCGCCATCCGGCCCGTCCGGATCGTTGCCGATCATGCGGTGCGCCACTTCGGCAGCAACTTGCGCAGCGCCCAGGAGGTTTACCCCGATGATCCGGCGGAAACTCTCCATGTCACCGGGGCCGTCTGCCGTGGCGATGGGGCCAGTGCCGCCGATGCCGGCGTTGTTGAGCAGGATGTGGATCGCACCGTTCGTATCGACGACTTGCTGCACGGCATCTTTGACCGAAGCAGCATCGGAAACATCGCAGTGGATGAACTGTGCCCCGGCAGGCGCTTCACCCGCCACGTCCAGGCACACGACATTTGCCCCGGCAGCAAGCAAGCCCTTGGCCGCCCCTGCGCCAAGCCCAGAGTTGCCGCCAGTTACGACGGCGAGTTTTCCGCGCGGATCCATTCCCTCTCCCCAGTCGCGATTCCCAAGCGACTTTAACGAACGTTACTTTTGAGGTAGCAGGCTTGCAAGTCAAGTGAAGGGGGGATTGAAGGCATGACCAGTCGCGAGAAACTTTACGGCATCATGGATGCCTACCTATCCGCCCTTGCGGCGCGTACCATCGGTGCCGCACCCTTGGCCGCGGAGGTATTCAACACCGAAAACAACGTGGTGCTGGATGCCGGTGACGGCTGCTGGAACACGGTGACATCGCTCCACAATTATCGCCTTTACATGGCAGACCCCGAGGCCGGGGAAGTGGCCGTGTTTACCGCAATCGAGGAAACCGACGCGCTCAACCCGTGCTGCATCCGCCTGCAGGTCGGCGCGGATGGCCTTGCCCGCGGGGTGGAAACCGTGGTCGCGCGTAACAAGGACGAAGGCTTTCCCTTCGGCCCGCAATTCTACGTGGACAAACCCGCGATGCTTGCGCCTGTGCCGGAAGAAAAGCGCATGAGCCGCGAGGATCTGGTGCGCGTGGCCAATGGCTATTTCGAGACCATCGAACGCAATGACGGCACGATCAACACCGTCTTCTCACCGACATGCAACCGGGTGGAAAACGGGGTGCAGACCACGAACAACAAGGACTTCCCCCTGCCCGTGGCGCGCCTTGGTTGCGAGGAACAGTTCGCGCTCGGCTGGTATCGCTATGATGACGAGCTGCGCGCCCGCCGCTTCCCGCTGGTGGACGTGGAACAGGGCATTGTGCTTGCCTACGGCTTTATCGATCATTCGGGCGCGCTGGGCGAATATGAACTGACTGATGGCACGCTGGCGAAAAGCCCGGTGCGCCGTCCGCATTCCTATTACCTCGCCGAAGCCTTCAAGATCGTGGACGGGGCGATCACGCAGGTGGAAGCGGATTTCCTCACCGTGCCCTATCGCATGCCTAGCCCGTGGGACGGAATTTAACCAGCAGGCGTTCGTCCTGAGCCTGTCGAAGGACTGCTTTTTCCTTTGACCAGCCGCCAGAAAACAAGAACGATGCTTCGACAAGCTCAGCATGAACGGTGCTGATGGGAGAGAGAATGATCAGTCCACGCAATCTGCTTGCGCTTGCCTTGCTGGCGGGTGTTTTCATCATGGAAGGCTTCGACATTGCCGCCATGGGCATCGCTGTGCCGCGGCTGGAAGAAGCGCTGGGGCTGGAACCGGCCAATTTCGGCTGGGTGCTGACGGGCATCCTCGTCGGCATTGGCGCGGGCGGCGCAACGCTCGCTCCGCTGGGGGATCGGTTCGGCAGGCGCGCGCTGATCGTGCTGGGCTGTCTGGCCACCGGCCTGTTCACCCTCGCCACCTCCACCGCAACAACCACAACAGGCTTCCTAGTATGGCGCTTCATGACCGGCTTCGCACTGGGCGCCTGCCTGCCCAACGTCAGTGCGCTGTCGAGTGAAATTGCGCCCCCGCACCTTCGCGCCACGGTGATGGCAGTCGTTTCCGCTGGCATCCCGCTCGGCCTGTTCCTGGCTGGCGTAACAGCACCGGCGATCATCGACGCAGCGCAATGGCACGGACTGTTCTATGTCTGCGGCGGTTTTGCCGTTGTGCTGGCCGTGCTGATGATGGGCGTGCTCGAGGGCGGTCCTCCCAAGGGCGCCAAGCCCGCCGAAAAAAAGGCCGATGGCAGCAAGCTGCCGCAACTGATGCTGTTCAAGTCTCCGTGGCTGCTGCCGTTCGGGGTATTTGCGGTGATCCTGGGGCTCAACGCACTGAACCTCTACCTGCTCAATTCATGGCTGCCGACCGTGCTGCCCCAAGCAGGCCTGACGCTGGACGTGGCTGCACAGGTGACCGGTGTCGCCAACCTCGCCGGTCTCGCCATCGGCATTGGTGCAAGCTTCCTGGTCGACAACTGGAAAAAGGGCCCGGCACTGATGTTGCTGTTCGGCTCCATGGCACTGAGCTTCATCGCCATCTGGCTCACCGCGCCTGACCAGACCCGCTGGACCATGCTGCTGATGGTTGGTGTTGGCGGCGCGAATGCCGGCGGCATGGTGCTGCCCGGCCTGGCTGCACACCTGTTCCCCGCTCGGTTGCTGTCCTCTGCCGTGGGCATGGGCGTGCTGGTGGCGCGCATCGGTGCCTTTGCCGGTCCGCCGCTTGGCGCGGCCATGCTGGCTGCCGAAGTGCCGCCGCAGGTGTTCCTTGGCGTTGCCGCAATTCCGGCCACTGCTTGCGTGCTGATGGCGCTGCTGGTGGGCCGCGCCCTGCTCGTCCGCCCGCGCGAGGAGGCCAGGGAAGAGGCCGAGGCGGTGGCTTAAGGCCGGAAGTCCAGCGCGCCGACGCGTTCGGCAAAGCGCCAGCCGTCGGGCGTCAGCACGCAGCGGTCCGTGAAGGTGCCGATCAGCGGGCTCTTGGCATCCTGCACCGGCAGGCCGCCTTCTTCGGGCACATCGCCCATGTAGAGCACGATCACGCTTTTGGCGCTGGCCGTGGCGGGGCCTTGCACATCGACAAGGATGTTGGCGATGGTGTGACGCTGGGCACGTGCGGGGCGCGCAAGGAACCCGTCAAGGATTGCCTGCCGTCCGACTATGGCATCGCCGCCGCTGGGCCTGCGGAAAACCGCATCCTCGGTGTAGAGCGAGGCGCATTTGTGCCAGTCCTGCGCGTCATTCGCCCAGGTATATTCGTGGATCAGCCGGGCGACATCCGCCTCGACAGCGCGGCGATCATGTTTGCCCATTGCGTGTGGTGCATAGCTCATGCGGCCAGCCATAATCGCCAGCCGCCTTCGCGTCCATCATAGCGGGCTTCGGGGATCTGCGCCGGCCGGCTGCTGTCACTCTTCGGGCTTGGTCGCTTCGAGGAAGACCGAACGGCCCTGCTCGTCGGTTGCTTCCAGCTTGGCGATCAGCCGGTCGATCATGTCGCCCAGCTTGGCCAGTTCGCCATCGTCGAGTTCGGAAAACAGGTAATCCGCCACCTTCTCGCTTTGCGGGCGCATCACCTTGTACAGCCGCTCGCCTTCCTCGGTCAGCGTCAGCCACTTGCGGCGGCGGTTGGCGGCATCGCGCTCCACATGCACGCGGCCATCACGCTGCAGGGTGGCGACCGCGCGGCTGACACTCATCACGTTCACGCCGGTCAGCTCTGCCACTTCATGGCTGGCTGTCCGGCCCAGTGTGCCGATACTCATCAGCAGGCGAAATTCGTTCAGCGAAATGCGATAGCGATGCGCAAGATGCGTGCTGAACGGGGCCATCAGCCGGTTCTGCAACTTCAACAGGTCATGCAGCACGCCGCCCCGGAAGGTCATCCCGGCGTTTGCCTGATCGTCTTTTTTCTTTGCCGCGCTATCTTGCACCTCAACCCCCGTAATGCCGCAATGGCTGTTTGCGCCAACCGTAACACCTGTTAGCGTTATGTCGAGGAATCACATGGGAGGACAAGAAGGCATGACCGCCTTTCCGCAGACAATTCACTTCATTGGCACGAACACGCCCCGCCGTGTGGAGATGTCCGTTCGCAATCTTGAGGTAGAGGGCGAGATCCCTGAAGAGGTGGAAGGCGCCTTTTTCCGGGCCGTGCCGGACAACACCCACGCGCCGATGTTCGACGATGACGTTGCCCTCAACCACGATGGCATGATCGCGCGCTTCAACATCACCAAGGGAGCGGTGGATTTCGACATCAAATATGTCGAGACCGAACGTTATCTTGCGGAAAAGGAAGCGCGCCGCGCCCTGTTTGGCCGCTATCGCAACCCCTTTACCGATGATCCCAGCGTTGAAGGCAAGGATCGTACGGTCGCCAACACCACCCCGGTGTGGCACGGCGGCCGCCTGTTCATGACCAAGGAAGACGGCCGCGGATACGAGGTGAACCCGCATACGCTGGAAACCGTTGGCCGCTGGGATTACGAAGGCAAGCTGAAGAGCGAGACCTTCACCGCGCACCCGCGTATCGATCCTGAAACCGGCGAGCTGTTCTTCTTCGGCTATGAAGCCGGCGGGCTGTGTTCGCTGGATGTCGCCTATTGCATTGCCGACAAGGACGGCAACCTCGTGAAGGAGCAGTGGTTTGACCAGCCTTATTGCTCGAGCATCCACGACTTCGTGATCACCGAGAAATACGCCATCTGGCCGATCTTCCCCACGCTGGCAGACATGGACCGGCTGAAGGCTGGTGGCGCGCACTGGGCGCACGATCAGGAACTGCCGAGCTACATCGGCATCATGCCGCGTTATGGCGACGTGTCGGAAATCAAGTGGATCGAAGGGCCCAAGGGTGTGTCCTGCTTCCACGAGGTGAACGCCTATGACGATGGCAAGCTTGTCCACATCGACCTGTGCCTGACCAACACCAACGCCTTCGCCTTCATGCGCGAAGCTGGCGGTGTGCATGTCGAGCAGCAGGACATCCAGGGCGCGCTGACCCGCTGGACGCTGGACATGAGCAAGGACGCACCGGAAATTCAGGAGCGCCCGCTCGGCCCTCCAGGAGACCTGTGCCGCCTTGCCGATGCAGACCAGGGCCGCCCTTATAACCGCGCATGGTATCTTTCGATGAACCCCGAAGCGAAGGGCCCGCCCATGCTGGGTGGCCCGGTGGGCGCGAACTTCAACTGCCTTTTGCGGATCGAGCCGGGCAATGGCCGCATCACCGCGATGGAAACCCCGCCAGGTGCCGCGATCAGCGAACCCGCGCATGTGCCGTCGTCCGATCCTGACCACGGCGGCTGGCTGCTGATGGTGATCGACGTTCCCAACGGCCCTCCGGGTGGCAATCCGGCGGACTACTCGTCCGAACTGTGGGTGGTGGAGGCCGACGCGGTCGAGAAAGGCCCCATCGCCAAGGCCCGAACCGGCCTGCCGCTGCGCAGTCAAGTCCACGGCACATGGGTGTCGCGCGCCAAGCTGGATGCCAGCAAGGTGAAATAAGCGCACCGCTTGTAGGCCGCGGCCCTTGCCACGTGGCGGGGCTGCGGCATACTCTTTGGATCAGAGGGAGAGGGCTGATGAAAAGAGGACTGCTGATAGCAGCATTGGGCTTGGGCCTTTGTGCCTTGCCTGCCATTCCTGCCGCAGCGCAGGATGACGATACCACCGTCGAACAGATGGAAGCGCGCTTCGATGCCCCGCCCGAGGGCTGGCAAGTGCCACGCACAGCATGGGGCGATCCGGACCTGCGCGGCATGTGGCCGCTCGATTACCTGTCCGCCACGCCGCGCGTGCGGCCCGGCAATTTCGGCACCCGTGCCTTCATGACTGACGAGGAATACAACAGCGCCTTCGCCCGCGCCGAAGCCGACATGGAGCGCTATGCCGAAGAAGAGCAGGCCAACATGATGGCGATGGGCCACTGGAACGAGCGGCAATTGCCGCTGCGCCAGACCTCGCTGATCGTGGAGCCTGCCAACGGCCAGTATCCGCCGCTGACCGAGCTTGGCCGCCAGAATGCCGCGAACGAGAGGACCAGCTGGAACACCTATGTGTTCGAGGGCATGAACGATTTCGGCATCATGGACCGCTGCCTGACGCGCGGCCTGCCGGGCGCGATGCTGCCCGCTGTCTACAACATGGGCATCCGCGTGACGCAGGCTCCCGGCCTTGTCGCGATCACGATCGAGATGATCCACGAAACCCGGCTGGTCTATCTTGACGGGCGCGAGGCCCCGCCACCCGATGTGCAGTTCGATCTGGGGTATTCGGTCGGTCACTGGGAAGGCGATACGCTGGTGATCGAGACCACCAACTTCCGTCCCGGCCGCTCTGCCGGACCAGCGCCGAACTCGGACCAGATGAAAATCACCGAGCGCCTGACCATGATGAACCCCGACCAGGTCCATTACGAAGCATGGATCGAGGACCCGCTGGTGATGGAAGGTACCTACAAGGTGGACTTCCCGTGGGAACGGGATTCCGATTACGAGATCTTCGAATATGCCTGCCATGAAGGCAATGTGCAGATCCGCGGCTATATCACCGCAACATCACCGCGCTTCGCCGAAGAGCGTGCCGCCACCTGGCGCGCGCGCGGCGAGGAGCCGGAATCGGGAGTACCCGTCAGGTGACCGGTAACACGCCGGCAGCAGACCGGCTGCCCGGCCCCACGATCAAGTGGATCTATCACTTCAGCCGCCTGATCTTCGGCGGCTGGTGGGTCTATTCCGGTGTCATGCCGATGATTGATCCTTCGTGGCAACCGCTGGGCCAGGAACAGGAAGCCATCGATTTCTCGGTCGCCCTGATCGAAAGCGGGCTGATGTTCTGGGTCAAGGTGGCGGAAATCGCGTTGGGACTGGCGATCCTGTCCAACCGCTTCATGCCGCTTGCCGCCATCGCGGTGCTGCCGATCAATCTCGTGATCGTCTACTGGAACTTCGTGCTCGAAGTGGGGACGGTGGAATACACCTTCGGCGCGCTGACGATCATCTTCAACGCCGTGCTGATCTGGCCATGGCGCCGCTATTACTGGCCGCTGCTCGCCTTCCGCGGCCGGCCGGACTTTTCGACCGCCCCCGGCATTCAGGACTAGGCGGCGGGATCCACCAGGTCGAAGCAGTCGGCATGGTGACGCCCTGCCATAAGTAAAGGGCCGGGAGGCAGATGCTTCCCGGCCCTTCTCTGTGCGAACACCAAGGCTCTTATTCGGCAGGCTCGGCAGCGCCGCCCTTCTTGGTCAGCAGGTTGGCCAGCAGTTCGGATGCATAGCCGAAGACGGCACCGATGATTGCGGCGATCGCCACAGGCACCAGTGCTTCCGTCGGGCTGCGGTCCTGCAGCAGGATCGGGCCTGCGATGGAGGCAAAGCCATAGACGCTGGCCGGAATCGTGCTGAGCAGGTTCACCGCGCTGGCAAGGCAGATCACGAAAGCGCCAAGGCCCACCGCGATCGGTGCAGCCATCACGCCCATGCCCGCCAGCGGGCCAGATGCGGCCATCACCGCTGCCATGCCGACGATGGCACCAAAGGTCATGCCAATCATCGCCGTGGTCATGCCCTTCACCCCGGCTCCGGAATGGAAATGGCACCCCCATGCAACGAACGAAATCCACACCAGTCCAGCCAGTGCAGTGCTGGCCAGCGGGCCGACGAACAACCAGGTATCCAGCACGGCCAGAACGCCGACCGATACTGCAAGCGCAAGATATGCAGACATTGAAACTCCCCCTCGATGCGGACTATTCTTGTTCTCTACGGCTCCGGTGTCCCTCCGGATGCGCAGCGGAGGCTAATCCAAGCCGCAAGTTAGGTAAATAGCCGGGGTGGATAACTTTTGCTGCACAATATCTGTGCGGTAAACAATTGATTTTATGCTTTTTACTGCAACTCCTCGGCTGCATGATCAGCGGCGGCGCCGGCTAATGCCATCACCCCCCATGCCCGCGTTGCCCTCGCCAAGCGAGACTGGCTGCGGCATAGTGGCAACCTCAGGTAGTAGGGGAGGAAAGCGAGTGGGCAAACTTTCGGGCAAGCGCGCGGTGGTTACAGGCGGATCGCGCGGGATGGGGTGCGAGATCGTCAGGCTGCTCGCCGCAGAAGGGGCGCAGGTCGCCTTTACCGGGCGCAGCATTTCCAGCGTTGACAGGGCGATGCAGGCGCTGGGCCACCCCGAAGGCGTGACCGGTCATGCTGTGGACGTGCGAAAGCTCGATGCCATGGCCAAGGTGATGGCGCCCGGTTGCGATTTCCTGATCAACAATGCAGCTGTCACCGGCGGGCTGGAGCTGCTGCACGAAAAGCATGACCGCGACCTTGCCGAATGCCTTGACGTGAACCTTCTCGCACCGATCCACCTGGCCGGCATGGCAGTTCCCCGGATGATCGAGGCCGGTGGCGGCACCATCGTGAATGTCAGTTCCGGCGCGGCGCAGCACACCATCCCCGGCATGAACATCTATTCTGTATCGAAGGCCGGCCTCGCCATGGCGACGCTCAGCCTGCACACCGAATATGGCGACAAGGGCATTCGCGCCTTCGGCTTCCAGCCGGGTATCGTCGATACGGAAATGCAGGCCGAATTGCAGAACAGCGGGTTGCCGCCCGAAACCCTGCCCCCGCTGGACATCATGGTGCCACCCGAAGAGCCTGCACGGGTTGTGGCATGGCTGTGCTCGCCGGAAGCCGATGCCTTCCTCGGCCGCGAATTCTCCGTCTATGACGAGGACCTGCGCAAGGCCGCCGGGCTCTGACCCTCCCCCGCTCTTGCCAATGGCGCGGCAGATGGCATGATCCGCGCAAAAGGGAGAGGGAGAGTATCATGAAAGCCATCACCGGCGGCGCTGCCGCACTGGGTCTGCTGTCACTGGCGGCATGCGGCGAGGTAGAAGTGCAGGTCGACAGCGACATGCAGGCCACGCTCGATCGTGTCGCCATCGAGGACATGGTCACCGAATATTACGCGCATCTGGGCGGCGGCGATGCCAGCGCTTTTGACGAATATTTCACCGAAGATGCAGTGTTCGACGTGAACGGCAACATCGCGACCGGTCGCGAGGAGATCGAGGCGCTCTATGCCGATATAGGCGGAGACGAGAGCAGCGCATCGAACCAGGGTGGGCCGTTCCACATGATCCTGTCCAATCCGGTGATCGAAGTGGACGGGGACACGGCCACCGCGCAATTCATCTGGACCGGCATCGGCAACCCCGACATCAGCGCCCCGCCGGTGATCATCGAACAGGGCCGCGAGTATGACAGACTGGTGAAGGTCGACGGGACATGGAAGTTCGCGCACCGCGTGGTGATTGCCGAAAGCGGCCTGCCGATGGAGCAGTATCCCCGCTGGGAGCCACGCCTCGATTTCAGCTTTGACGATGGGGGTGGAGAAGCTGCCGAGTGAGCTTCTGGCAGGCGCTCTTGATCGCCACCCTGTTGGTGATGACCAGCGCGCACTACTTCAGTTACCGCAAGATCCGCGACCGGATGATCGATCGGCACGCGCAACGCTTTCTGGAGATACAGCGAGGCTCGATCTTCCAGTACCACGCGCTGCATCATTTCATCCTGTGGGGAAACCACAAGGACCTGGCTGACCAGACATTGAGCGCCGAGATCACGGCTCATCGCTGGATGCAACGCGCGGCGTTTGCCGCAATTATCGCGTCGTTTTTCCTGGCCGGCAAAGCCTAGCCAACCCGCTACACCGGATGCCGCAATATGGCGTGCTGCTTTGCCGGAGCACCGTAGCGCCGGCCGCAAGGCAAGCTATACCAGCGCGTAATAGCGCAGCAGGTTGCCGTCGCTCTTGCGCTCTCCCACACCGATGAAGACGTGCTTGGTCAGCCAGTCATGCTTGCCCACCGGGCATTCGAAGGTGGGGTTGCCGCGAAGGTAATATTCCTCGTGCGGCACGGGTTCGCCGTTGTTGAAGGCCCAGTCGCGGATGCGCGCCATCGTGTCCGGCTTGCGGCCCCACAGGAAGCCCTTGTTGTTGAGCATGATGATCGTGCCGTCATCCTCTTCCAGCAGGTAGCGAGCATCGAACACGGCGGTGTCGTCCGGGCGGAAATAGGCATAGTCACCGCCCGATCCGGGAACGGCGCGGCCCTTCAGGTGCGGGCCTTCGAAAGTGCCACCCTTTACCAGCACGGCGGTGCGCATGCCGCCATTGGGATGCGGGGCAATGGTGTAGACCTCGGGGAATGTAAGGCGCACTTCCATGACGAACTCCATCCGCGGATTGTCCAGCGTGGAGAACGGGCCTGCAAAGGGCGTGGTGTCGGAAAATTCGGTCATATCTTGTCTCAACTCAGTTTGATCAGGCCGCCATCGACAAGGATATCCTCGCCGGTGATGAAGCTGGCTTCGTCGCTCGCCAGAAACAGCACGGTGCGCGCCACTTCCTCGCTTTCGCCCATGCGGTGCATGGGGATGTTTTCGATCATCATCTCCTTAAGTTTCTCCACGTCTTCCGGCCCCATACCGGGGTTGCGGTGAAGCAGCGGTGTGTCGATGGGACCGGGGCTGACCATGTTGAGGCGGATCTTGCGCGGCAGCAGCTCGCGCGCGAACACCCGCATGGCCATCGCTAGGCCTGCCTTGGCAGCAGCATAGGTGCCGTTGCCGTTGAGCGGCCCATGCGCACCAATGGAGCCTGTGACGACGATGGAGCCGCCCTCGCCCATGATCCGCACCGCCTTCTGCAGCGCGAAGACACAGCCTTTCAGGTTGATCGATTGGACGAAGTCCCAGTCTTCCTCGGTAATGCCTTCAAGCGGGGCAAAGCCGCCAACCCCGGCATTGATGTAGAGCACGTCGATCCGGCCATCCGCCGCCTCGACCTTGGCAACCACCTCTTCGGTAGAGGCGATATCGGCGATGTCCGACTGGTAGCCGACAGAGCCCGGCACGCTGGCCACGGCTTCATCGATGGTTGGCCGGTTGCGGCCGGTCAGGTGGACCTTGGCGCCTTCGGCAGCAAAGGCCTGCGCGGCGGCAAGGCCCATGCCCGAATTGCCGCCCAGCACCAGCACGATCTTGTTTTCAAAACGGTTTGCCACGCTCTCTCCCCTCGCGTGTTGGAATTTCAGAAAGGCCCGATGGGATTGGGCCCGCCTTCGACCACGTCCTGCATCACGTCCCAGTGTTCGGCGATCATGCCATCCTCGATGCGGAAGATGTCCATCACTGCCCAGCCAAGGTCATCCGGCCATCGGCGTACGTGGTAATGCACGGTGACATGGTCGCCATCGACGAAGGCGCGCTTCACATCGTGCACCGCTTCGGGCGTCTGCCCGCGGATCATGTCGAGGAAGGCCTTCAGCCCCTCGCGGCCCGGCTGGGCTGCCTGGTTATGCTGGATGTAGTCTGCCGAAATGTACCGATCGACAACACCCGAATCCATCGGGTTCAGCACGTCGCGGAACATGTCCAGCACCAGCTGCAGATTCGCCTCTTCGGTTGCGCTGCGGCTCATGCGGCCTTGTCCGCGGGCAGTTCGGCTGGCTCCAGCTTGCGGCCGCGCATCGCGTCTGCCGCCTTTTCCGCCACCATGGTGGTGGGCAGAGCGGTGTTGCCGCCCGGCACGGTGGGCATCACGCTGGCATCGACCACGCGCAGGCCCTCGACGCCGATCACGCGGCATTCCTCGTCCACCACGCTTCTTTCACCCATGCCCATGGCGCAGGTGCTGGTGGGGTGCATGCCGACATAGCAGGTGTTGCGAATGAGGTCGTTCAGCTCGTCATCGCTTTCCGCGCCCGCGCTGGGCGCACGTTCGGCGCCGACCAGCTGGCCCATCGGATCGGTGCGATAGATCTTGCGCGTGGTGCGGATGGCGCGGCGCATCTGCGCAAGGTCAGCCTCCTCGCTCATGATGTTGAGCGTGACCGAGGCGATATCCTTCGGGTCGTTGCTCTTCAGTTCCACCCAGCCGCGGCTTTCGGGGTGCAGCTGCACCACGCCGGCCCAGAACACATGGTCCTGCTCGGGCTTCAGCAGCGGGAACCAGGTCTGCGCATCGAAGCGGATGGGGTTGACCATGATTTGCATGTCGGGCCGTTCCAGATGGTCCGCCGTGCGCACAACCACGTTGCAGCTGTTGAGCTGGCCGGCCAGCGTGCCGGTGCCCGTCAGCGCCCAGCGGATGGCGTTGAAGGCCAGCCGGTCCCAGCGCAGCTGGCGCAGGAAGGTGACCTTCTTCAGCGCTTCGAACTCGAGGCTGCACGTCGGGTGTTCCTGAAGATTGCGGCCCACGCCCACGCTGTCATGCAGCACGGTGATGCCGTGGTCCTTCAGGTGCTCTGCCGGGCCGATACCGGACAGCATCAGCAAATGCGGCGAGTTGTAGGTGCCGCCGGACAGCACGACCTCGCGCCGGGCGCGCACGATGCTGGTGCTGCCGTCCTTGCCTTCCACTTCCACGCCCACGGCACGCTTGCCTTCGAACACCACGCGGCGAACCAGAACGCCGGTGCGCACATCGAGATTGCGGCGGCCCAGCGCGGGCTTGATGTAGGCGCTGGCCGAGCTTGCGCGGCGGCCGCGATCGTCCACCGTCTGCTCGCCGCGAGCAAAGCCCTCGGGCTGCGAACCGTTGAGATCGTCCGTGGTGGCAAAGCCGGCGTTTTCGGCGGTGGCCATCATTTCTTCGTGTACAAGATAGGGGCTGTCGATCGGGCGCACGCGCAGCGGGCCGCTGCCGCCGTGATATTCGCTTTCGCCCCGCCAGCTGTTCTCCATCTTGCGGAAGTAAGGCAGGCAATCGGCATAGGACCAGCCGCGTGCACCCATCTGCGCCCACTGGTCATAATCCGCCGGATGGCCGCGCATGGCGAACATCCCGTTGATCGAGCCGGAGCCACCCATCACCTTGCCGCGCGGCAAGGGCATGCGGCGGCCATTGAGGTGGGGCTCTTCCTCGGTCCAGTAGGGCCAGTTGAATTCGGGCCTGGTCATGGCGCGCAGGAAACCCAGCGGCATGCGGATCAGCGGGTGATCGTCCTGCCCGCCCGCTTCCAGCAGCAGCACGTTGTCCTTGCCGTCTTCGCTAAGGCGCGCAGCCATCACGCAACCTGCGCTGCCGCCACCCACAACGATATAATCGAATGCACCGTCACTCATGAAACTCTCCCGCGCACCCTGAGCTTTTGTCGAAGGGTCCTCTTGCTGCCTTGCTAACGATCGTTACGATGGCGCGCAAGGAGAGGTATCACCCGATGACACGCGAAGATTACGAACGTTACGCTGCAGCCTTCAATACCCGCGATTATGACGCGGTGTTCGATTTCTATAACGATACACCGCGCATGGCCTTTTTCGGCATCGAAATCACCACCCGCCAGCAGTTGAAGGATTTCTACAGCTTCCTGCATTCCTATGTCACGGAAACCGTCACGGTGGAGAAGTTTGCCGGGTCTGACGAGCTGGCAGCAGTGGAGGGCATCATCCGGATCGAAGCTTTCAGGGACCTGACCCGGGAAGTGCTGGACGCCAACGGGATGGAGCAGTTCTTCCCCATCGCGAAGGGCGACGTCCAGGAGATGCGGCAGTACATCCATTACCACCTTGAAGGCGGCAAGATCGCCAGCGTCGGCTGTGCCATCGTGCCGTAAACAAAAGCGTGTGAAACCGGCAGAATAGCACTGGTTTCATCCTTGCGTTAATTTCGCATATATGAAAGAAGGCAGTCTCCATTTATCCAAGGAGACTGTTTCTGGTGATCGAAACTACCCACGTCGGCAGTCTTCCCCGCGGCCCCGAACTTGTTCCCCTGTTGCTCGCCCGTGACAAGGGGGAGGAGTATGATGCCGCCGAGTTTGACCGCGTCGCGCAGGCGGCGGTGGATGAAGCCGTGCAGCAGCAGGTGGCCGCAGGCGTTTCGATCGTGAGCGATGGCGAGCTCGGCAAGGTCGGCTATTCGACCTATATCATCGAGCGCCTTTCCGGCTTTGGCGGCCACACGCCGCGCAAACCCGCGCTGGACCTTGCCGCAGAACCCGAACTTGCCAAGAAGCTGGCCGCGATCATGGGCAGCCAGGAATTCACCCGCGCCTCCGCCATCGACAAGGTGGAACTGGTGAACCTGCAGCCGCTGCATGATGATATCCGCCGCTTCAAGACTGCTCTCGAACGGCACGGAGATGGGGCCAAGGCGTTCCTCAACACCGCTTCGCCGGGCCTGATCACGGCGTTCCAGCCCAACCAGTATTATGCCAGCCATGAAGCCTATCTGGCAGACCTGGTGGCCGCGATGCGCCCCGAATATGAAGCCACAGCCGCGGCCGGCCTGCAGGTGCAGCTGGATTGCCCGGACCTGGCGATGAGCCGCCACACCGGTTATCAGGACATGAGCGACGATGAATTCCTCGCCACCATCCAGGCCAATGTCGATGCGCTGAACGAGGCGACGGCGGACATTCCGGCGCAGCAGATGCGCATGCATGTGTGCTGGGGCAATTACGAAGGCCCGCACGACCATGACATTCCGCTGGAAAAGATCATGGACGTGGTGCTTTCTGCGCGCCCCGCCACTATCCTATTCGAGCACGCCAACCCGCGGCATGAGCATGAATGGAAGGTGTGGCGGGATGCCGATCTGACCGGAAAGGTGCTCGCGCCCGGCTTTATCGACAGCTGCTCCAACTACATCGAAACGCCCGAGCTGATTGCCCAGCGGATCGAACGCTTTGCCGACTTCGTTGGCAAGGACCGGGTGATCGCCAGCAGCGATTGCGGCTTCGGCACCTTCGCGGGCTACGGCAAGATCGCGCCGCAAGTGGCATGGAAAAAACTCGTCAACCTGCGCGCCGGCGCGGATATTGCGGAAGAACGGATCGGCTGATGGCAGAGGTAATTGGCGGGGCGCAAAACAGCCAGGTAAAATCGGCCACGCGCACGCTCGACATCATCGAATATGTGGTGGCGCACAACCGCCCGCTGGTGGCGCAGGAAATCGCCACCGCACTGGGCATCCCCGTTTCCAGCCTCTCCTACCTTCTCTCAACGCTGGTTGATCGCGAATATCTGGTCCGCGATGCGCGCCGTTACTCCGCCGGGCCGGGCCTTGCCCGGCTGCAGGCATCCAGCGAAGGCTTCACCCTGGCAGACCGCGCTGCGCCGCTGGTGCGCACCCTGCGCGTGCAGCTGGACGAAACGACCAGCTTCTTCGTGCGCGACGGGTGGGAAATCGAGGCCATCGTCACCGAATCGAGCGAGCAGGCTTTGCGCTATTCGGTGCCGCAGGGCCGCCGCCTGCCGATGCATGCACTGGCTGCAGGCAAGGTGCTGCTGGCGGCATTGAATCCGCAGGACCTCGACCGCTATTTCTCCGAAGTGGTGCTTGAACCCTTCACCAGCGAAACCGTGACCGACGAGGCCCGTCTGCGTGACCAGCTGGCCGAAGCGCGCCACACCGGCTTTGCCATGACGGACGAGGAATTCTCGCGCGGGATCGTGGGTATCGCCCGCCTCGTGACCATGGGTGGCACGCCGGTCGGCTCGCTGTCAGTGGCCGTGCCCAAGGTGCGGTTTGACGACGATTTGCATGCCCGCGTGGCGGACTTGCTGGAGCGCACCGCAAGCCTGCTCGAAGACAGCTGAGAGTTCCGCGCGCTGAGTTGCGCGCTCAGAGACCGTCGAGGAAGTCATCGCCGAGCAGGGAGCTGCCTTCGGCTTCGACGGGTTCCTCCGTTTCCGGTGCAGCCTCGGCAGCCTCGGCAACGGCATCCTCGGCATCTGCGGCCGGTTGCTCAGCCGCTGCGCCAGCAGGCTCCTCTCCTGCACTTGCAGAAGCTGCGTCGGACGGGGTCAGGTCAAGGAAGTTGATCACCGGTCCGCGCCGGATGGTCAGCGGTTCCAGCGACAGTCCGGCCTCCTCTTC
>CAYXTJ010000003.1:0-56298 GCA_964467715.1 uncultured Sphingomonadaceae bacterium | reverse complement strand
CCCGAATGCGGGCTGGTGGCGATCCTCGATGCTGACAAGGAAGGCTTCCTGCGCTCCGAAACCTCGCTCATCCAGACGATCGGCCGCGCCGCGCGTAACGTGGATGGCAAGGTGATTCTCTATGCCGACCGCATCACCGGCAGTATGGAGCGCGCCATGGCGGAAACCGAACGTCGCCGCGAAAAGCAGCGCGAATATAACGAGGAGCACGGCATCACGCCGACCACGATCAAGCGCGCCATCGCCGATATCGTGGCCCATTCTGCCGCTGCCGATGGCGTGACCGTGGAGATCGAGACCGAGGACGGCCGCAACAACCTCGTCGGCCACAATCTGCGCGCTTACATCGAGGAACTGGAAAAGAAGATGCGCGCCGCCGCGGCAGACCTCGAATTCGAGGAAGCCGGCCGCCTGCGCGACGAGATCCGCAAGCTGGAGAACGAGGAACTTGGCTTGCCCGACGCGCAGAAGAAGGCCCCGCTGGTGGGCCGGTCAAACGAAGGCCGCCCCGGCACGCGCAAGACCCGATACGGCAAGGTGCAGAAGAAGTGGGGGAAGAAGTGAAGCAGGCGCTGCCGTTTGCCGCACTGGTCCTGTTCGCCCTCGCTTCATGCGATCAGCCTGCGCCTGCCAACCGCGTCGAACTGACGGAACCGCGCCCGGCCTTGCCGCAGGTGATGATGGAGTCGCCCGATACCAGCGAGGGCTACTGGTCGGTCGCGCCGAATGGTCATGCGATCCGTTTTGGCGACGCGGGCGAGCCGCCGCTGCTGACGCTTGACTGCATCCTGCGCGAAGGGGCGGAGCCGCAGATGGAGATCATCCGCCACGCGCCCGCCAGCCCCGGCCTCACTGCGATCTTTCCGATCATCGGCAATGGCGTGCGCAGCCGTTTCATGGCCGATGCGGTGCTGGATGAGGGCGAATGGCGCTGGGAGGCGAGTGAGCCAGCCGATGACGGCAAGCTGGAGGTGTTCACCGGCACGCGGCAGATCCTCGCCACCCTGCCGGGTCGCGGGATGCTCGACATTCACGGCAGCCGCATTCCCGGCGAATTCGTGACGTGGTGCCGCGCTGGCAGGGAAATCCGCGATGTACGACCGGAAACGGCGCAGGAGCGGGCGGAGAACCAGGAAGACCCTGATTTCAAGTAGAGGGATCACAACCCCTCGCCGCGCTCCACCAACATGCCCGGCGTAAGAACCTGCGGCAGCTGTTCCACGCCCCTGGCCGGATCATACCACAGATAGAGCGGCACGCCCGCCGCGCCTTGCCGGGTGAGGAAGCGGGTGATCGCCTCGTCGCGCACGGTCCAGTCGCCGCGCATGGTGACAACGCCTGCTGCTTGGAAGGCTTCGCGCACCTCGTCCCGCTCGATCGCCACGCTTTCGTTGACTTTGCAGGTCACGCACCAGTCTGCGGTGAACCACAGGAACACCGGCTTGCCTTGCGACTGGGTGAGGTCTGCCAGCGCGAATTCGTCAAAATCCATCGGATCATGAATGCTCTCCGCACTCGCACTGGGCGCTTGATGCAGGGCAGGCAGCGCAAAACCCGCACCGATCAGGAAGGGTGCCGCGATCAGGCCGAATGCGGGCCAGGCCATCTTGCCCAGCTTCTGCAAGCGCCCCGTCACCGCGAGGCCGAGCACGAGGCCCGCCACCAGCACCAGCGCGGCGATGGCAAAAGGCCGCCCACCGATCTGCACCAGCAGCCACAGCAGCGCGAGCGCGGTGAGGCCCATGGGGATCGCCATGATCCTGCGGAACCGCTCCATCCACGCGCCGGGCTTCGGCAAGCGGTTCCGCAAGGCGGGCACGAAGCCCAGCAACAGGAACGGCAGCGCAAGGCCCAGCCCCAGCATGGCGAACAACAGCAACGCCTGTTCGGTCGGCAACAGCAGCGCTGCACCCAGCGCCACCGCCATGAACGGCCCGGTGCAGGGCGTGGCGACAAAGGCCGCGAGCAGGCCTGTGGCAAAGGCGGAAGTGCGCCCGCCCTTCTGCGTGATGGCGATGGAGGGCAGCTCGAACACACCCGCAAAATTGGCGGTGATCAGCGCGGCCAGCACGAACAGCGCCACCACCACGCCGGGCTCCTGCAAATGGAAGGCCCAGCCCACCTGCTTGCCGCCTGCCCGAAGCACCAGCAGCAGTCCGCCAATGGCAAGGCAGGCCAGCACCACGCCAGCGGTATAGGCTAGCGCCTCGCGCTTCGCCCCCGCCTCGCTTTCGCCTGCGCGGGCCAGCGTCATGGCTTTGAGGGACAGGATCGGGAAGACGCAGGGCATCAGGTTCAAGAGCAGCCCGCCAGCGAGCGCGGCCAACACCAGCCACCACAGCGGCGGCGCGACGTAGGAATTGACCGGCATGCCCTGCACAACCGGCACGTCGCCCGGCTCGGCCACAAAACTGAGGCCCGTGCCTGCATCGCCATAGGCCAGTATTCCGGAAATTTCTGCGAGCGGATCGAATGCTGCATTGGCGCTGTCAGCAGGAAGCATCAGGTCTGCCAGCGGGATATTCGCCACCAGCATGTCGCCCTGCCGCGCGAAGGCCTGCGGGTCGGCATAGGCCACGCGGCGGTCTGCGCTGATGCGGTCCTGCGCGATCAAGACATGCGGATCGCTGGCATCCATGCTCGCAGGCAGCGGGATCGCGAGGCGCAGAACATCGCCGTCGATCGCGAAATGGGCCGTGCTGTCGATCAGCGGAGGCAATTGCGCGCGATATCCGGTGAAGGGATTGTCTGCCCCACCCGCCTGCGGGATGCTCAGCGTCAGCGTGGCAGATTCGGGAACGCAGATCTGGTCGGTACAGGCGAGCCACTCTGCATCAACGCTGATCGGATCGGTGAATGACAACACGGTGCCTTCAGGAACCGAAATCGGCACCAGCACGGCATAGGGATGCTCGTAGACATGGTTCATCAGCCCCGCGATCACGAGCCTCTCGGGCACGGGATATTGCGGCTCGCCTGCTTCCCAGCCTTTGGGCAGGTTCCAGTCCAGCTGCATCCCCAGCCCCGCATCGCCGGGGTTCGCCCAGTATCCGTGCCAGCCCTCTGCCGGGTCGAACAGGAAGGCGACGGTCATCTCCTCGCCCGGCTGCGGCGCGGATTCGGCCACCAGCTGGGCGGCGATGTTGTTCTCGCGGCCCTGCGCCTGCGCGGCAAACGGCACCGCACCCGCCAGCAACAGCGGGGCCAACAGATACCGGAAATAGTCCATTACTCTTGCGCGCATGATGGCGCACGATCTAGGAGCGTTGGCCATGAGCGACAAGCGTGATCTCCTGATCCTTGGCGGCGGGCTGGTGGGCATGACCCTGGCCATCGCTGCCGCAAAGAAGGGCCTGTCCTGCCACGTGGTGGACCGTGCCGACCCGGCGGAACTGACAGCGGAAGGGTTTGACGGGCGCGCCTCGGCCATCTCCACCGCCAGCTGGAACCTGTTCAGGAACATCGGGATTGCCGATGCGCTGGAGCCTTTCGGCTGCCCCATCGCCTCCATCGCGGTGACCGACGGGATGAAGCCGGGCCGTATCGACTTCCAGCCCGAGGCCCACGAAGGATCGCTCGGCCGCATGTTCCCCAATCGCCAGCTGCGCCTTGCGTTGTACCGGGCGGCAGAGGGCGAGGAGCTGATTGCCTTCCACCCCAATGCAGACGTGATCGCGCGTCATCGCGGCCCGCACGGCGTTTCCGCCACGCTGGCAGACGGCACGGTGCTGGAAGCCGCGCTGATGGTGGGCGCGGAAGGCCGCATGTCCCCGACGCGCGAGGAAGCGGGCATCACAATGGCGCATTGGGATTATTCCCACCGCGCGATGATCGTGGGCCTCAAGCACTCAAAGCCGCATAACAATGTGGCGTGGGAAATCTTCTATCCGGCAGGCCCCTTTGCCCTGCTGCCGCTGCTTGACGACGAAGAGGGCAACCACCGCAGCGCATTGGTGTGGACGGTGGACGAGAAGGACGCGGCAGGCACGCTGGCCATGCCGCGCGAGATGTATACCGCGGAAGTTGCCAAGCGCTGCTATGGCGTGCTGGGCGGTCTGGAGTTGCAGGGGCCGATCAGCTCCTACCCGCTATCCTTCCAGCACACGGTGCAGATCACCGGCGAGCGGCTGGCGCTGGTGGGCGATGCTGCACACGGGATGCACCCGATTGCCGGGCAAGGCCTGAACCTTGGTCTGCGCGATGTCGGCACGCTGGTGGAAGTGCTGGTGGAAGGCGCGCGCCTTGGCCTGGACTTCGGCGATGCGCAATTGCTCACCCGCTATCAGAAATGGCGCGCGCTCGATTCGCTGATGGTGATGAGCGCGACTGACGGCCTGACCCGCCTGTTCGGCATTCCCGGCAAGCTGCCCAGCGCGATCCGCCGTTTCGGTATGGGTATCGTCCAGCGCACGCCGCCGCTGAAGCGCTTCTTCATGGATGAAGCGCGCGGCATTTCCGGCGATGTTCCCGAATTGCTGAAGGGCTAGGGACTAATACCCGAGAGCCTAGTTTACCAGGCTGGGCACATCCACCGGATCCCCGGCGGAATCGCGCAATGCTGTCGTGTCAAGCACTGCCGCCGTTTCCAGCACTTCCAGCGCGGCTTGCGCTGCGCGGTAACGATCCGCATCGGCCAACCAGCCTGCCGCCGCTGCGGCATTGGGCATGGCGCGCACTTCGGTGATGGCTGCTTCTGTCCGCCCTGCTTCCAGCGCAGCCCGCGCCCGTTCCAGCCGCCGTTCGGCCTCCGGTGAAGGCATATCTGCCCGGCGCACGGAGAACAGCTGCGAAAACTCATGCCCGATCCGCTTCAACAGGCTTTCGTCTGCCGGAATGTCCATCAATTCGGGAGCAAGGCCATCCAGCCGCACCAGCAGCTGGTCCAGCGTAACCGGGTTCTGGCTGGCCGCGATGATGGTGGCCACCGCATTGGGCCGCCCATCGCCAAAGCGCAGCTGCAACTGGTCCTCCAGAATGCCGAGCGGCTGACCGCGTTCCAGTGAACGGCGGGCAGCAAAGGCGATCAACATTCCCTCCGCGCGCGCGGCATTGCCGGCGGCAGCCTGCGATTGCAGGTCCAGCCGGGTGAGGCGCTGCTCCATCGCGGCAACGCGCTGGTCGATGCCGCCGGTCTGCACTTCCACCTGCTCGACACGTTCCACGGCTTCGCGCGCTTCGCGCACCACCACTTGCGGCGCCTCTTCCCCGCCCGGCTGCGGCGTCGAAATTGCAGCCGTGCCCAGCGGCGCGGTGGCTACCGGCGCGCTGTCGCTGCGCAAGCGGAAGATGCTGCCGCTATCGCCGCCGAAGGATCCGGCAAAGTAGAACATGACCGCTCCGCCCAGCGCGAAAGCGGCCAGCAGCGCTACTGCCAGAGTGCGCATGGTGATGCCCGCGCTGCGCTGCGGGCTGGTCTCTATCGATGAGGTCGTGGCGTCCATTGTGTTCTTTTTGTCGATCCCGGACTGAAGGGCATGCGCCTTATTGGCACATCTCTTTCGCCAAGGCCAACAGCACACCGTTTGCCGGCTGCCGGGCAAAGCGCTTATCGGCCCAGCCGCGCTTTGCCGCCCCGGCAATACGAGGCCCCAGCGCCGCTACGCGAATGCGGGAAATGTTGAGGTCCAGCCGCAGGCATTCGGCACGGAAATGTTCTGCCGCGCCGGCCGAATGGAGCAAGACCAGCGCATCGCCCGATTGCAGAATCTGCTGCATTTCTTCCGGCATTGGCAAGTCAGGTGCCGTATAGACAACGCGCGTCTCTACCGAGACACCGTCCGGCAGGTTCACCGGCACCATGCGTTCACCCGATAAACGCAGCAGGCGCAGCGGCCTTTGTTCGATCCGCTCCAGCAGGTTCTGCAAACCGCCCTCGCCCGCCAGTTCCACTGCGAAGCCCGCCGCGCGCGCGAACTTGGCAGTCGTCTCCCCCACGGCGAATACCGGCTTGTCGCGATAGCGTTCGATTTCAGCGCCTGCCATGCGCACCCCGTTGGCGCTGCCCAGAAGGAGCGCGTCCACCTCCTCAGGCGCTGGCCCCTGCCATGCACGCGGTTCTACGGTGGACATCGGAAAAGGATCGATGGCGAGGCCAATGGCCTTGCCAGCCTCTGCCGTGGCGGTGGCGCCGGGTTCGGGGCGGATGGTTATGATGCGGGTCATGCCTTGCCTTCAAACAGGTTGCGGATTGCGGCGCTGGATCGGGCCAGCAGGTCTTGCGCCAGCAGCGCGGGAGCGGTTTCATCGCCAGCTTCGAAGCGCGCTTCGCCTTCCACCCGCTCTGCCCCGTCGGGGCTGAACAGGACTGCGCGCATGGCAAGCTCACCGCCCGCATAGTCGCAATTGACCGCGATGGAGGAATGACAAGTGCCGCCCAGCGCCAGCAGCAAGGCGCGCTCTGCCAGCACCTCCGCGCGGCTCGGCATGTGGTCGAGCGCGGCAAGGAAGGATTGCGTCTTATCGTCATCGCTGCGGCATTCCACCGCGATGGCACCTTGCGAGGGAGCCGGTAGCCAGCTGTCCACGTCCAGCGGATGGCCCACGCCGTCCTCTCCCAACCGCTCCAGACCGGCTGCCGCAAGGAAGATGGCGTCGGCTTCCCCCGCCGCCAGCTTGGCAAGGCGTGTGGCGACGTTTCCACGGAACATCACCACTTCGCAATCGGGCCGCTGGTTGAGCAATTGCGCGGCCCGGCGCGGCGCGCTGGTGCCCACCTTTGCGCCCGGCGGCAGAGTAGCGATGCTGTCCGCCCCGATCAGCCGGTCGCGCTTGTCCGCGCGTTCGAGGATCGCGCCCAGCGTGAAGATATCCGGGCGCACTGTCTCCACGTCCTTGAGCGAGTGGACCGATGCATCAATCGCACCTTCGGCGAGCCACGCATCCAGTTCCTTGGTCCACAGAGCCTTGCCACCGATTTCGGCGAGCGGGCGATCAAGCATCTTGTCCCCGCTGGCGGTGACGGGCACCAGTTCCACCTGCGCCTTGTCCCAGCCATGGGCGGCGCACATTCGGTCGCGCACTTCCTCTGCTTGCACCATGGCCAGCGGCGAGGCGCGCGTTCCCAGCTTCAATTTCACGTCAGTTGTCATAGGCGCTGCTTGCCCTAGAGCCCAATTGCGTCCAGTGGAAGCCGCGCAATGACCCTTGTGCTCGGCATAGAAAGTTCCTGCGACGAAACCGCCGCCGCGCTGGTGGACGGCGAACGGCGAATTCTCGCCCAGGCCATCGCCAGCCAGGAGGCGGAACATGCCCCCTATGGCGGCGTGGTGCCGGAGATTGCCGCACGCGCCCATGCGGAACGGCTGGTGCCGCTGATCGACAAGGTGCTGGCCGAAGCAGGCAAGAGCCTGTCCGATTGCGATGCCATCGCCGCCACTGCCGGCCCCGGCCTGATTGGCGGGGTGATGGTCGGCCTTGTCACCGGCAAGGCGCTGGCGATGGCGGAAGGCAAGCCGCTGCTGGCGATCAACCACCTCGAAGGCCATGCGCTCAGCCCGCGGTTGGCGGATGCGAGCCTCGAATATCCCTATGCCCTGCTGCTGGTATCGGGCGGGCATTGCCAGATCCTGCGGGTGGACGGCGTGGGCAAGTTCAGGCGCCTTGCCACCACGATTGACGATGCGCTGGGCGAGGCTTTCGACAAGACCGCCAAGATCCTCGGCCTCGGTTATCCCGGCGGACCGCAGGTGGAGAAGCTGGCCTTGCAAGGCGATCCCAAAACCGTGCCCCTGCCCCGCCCGCTGGTTGGCAGCGGGGAGCCGCATTTCTCCTTCGCCGGGCTCAAGAGCGCGGTGCTGCGAGCGTACGAAAGCGGCAACCATGCAGATGCGGATATCGCCGCCAGTTTCCAGCAGGCCGCAGTCGATTGCCTTATCGACCGGCTGACAATCGCGCTGGACAAGATGGGCGATGTGAATGCGCTGGTCGTCGCTGGCGGGGTTGCCGCCAACAGCGTGATCCGCGCGGCGCTCGAACAGCTTGCCACCAGCCGTCAGCTTGCATTCACCGCGCCGCCACAAAAGCTGTGCACGGACAACGCCGCGATGATCGCATGGGCCGGAATCGAGCGCCTCGCGGTGGGTATCCCGCCTGATCCGCTTGATTTTTCGGCCCGTCCACGCTGGCCTCTGGACCCGGAAGCAGAGCCCGCAAGAGGCGCAGGAGTGAAGGCATGATGAGCACATCCATCGGCGTGATCGGCGCAGGCGCATGGGGCACCGCGCTGGCTCAGATGCTCGCCAGTGACGGACGCGAGGTGCTGCTGTGGGCGCTAGAGGCTGACCTGGTCGATGCCATCAACGCCGATCACCGCAACGATCTCTACCTCCCATCCGCCGCGCTATCTCCCGCGATCCGCGCCACGAGCGATCTTGGCGAAATGGCCGCGCTCGACGTGCTGCTGGTGGTCACGCCCGCGCAGCACCTCGGCAATGTGCTGGGCCAGATGCCCACGCACCCGAAGGACCTTGTGCTGTGTTCCAAGGGGATCGAGGCAGGCACGGGCCGAATGATGAACCACGTGGCGCATGACGTGGCGCCCGACAGCGACATCGCCGTGCTTTCCGGCCCCACCTTCGCGCATGAAGTGGCAGCAGGTCTGCCCACCGCAGTGACGCTCGCATGCGGTGGCGGCAATGCCCAGTGGGACAGGCTCGCCAGCGCCATCGCACGGCCCACCTTCCGCCCCTATTTCTCCGATGACCTTGTCGGCGCGGAAGTGGGCGGATCGGTCAAGAACGTGCTCGCCATCGCTTGCGGCGTGGTCGATGGCCTCGGCCTTGGCCAGAATGCCCGCGCGGCGCTGATCAGCCGCGGCTATGCCGAGATGCAGCGCTTTGGCGAGGCGCTTGGCGCACGGCGCGATACCCTCGCCGGTTTGTGCGGACTGGGGGACCTTGTGCTCACCTGTTCCTCCACCTCCAGCCGCAATTTCTCGCTCGGCAAGGCGCTGGGCGAAGGGAAGGACGCAGTCTCGCTGATGCGGGACCGTCGCACCGTGGCCGAAGGCGCGCACACCGCGCCAGTGCTGGCCACGCTGGCTGCCGAACACGGCGTGGACATGCCCATCGTCGCCGCGGTGTGCCAACTGCTCGAAGGCGCGTCGGTAGGCGAGGTGGCGCAGGACATGCTCACCCGCCCGCTCAAGGCCGAGGGCGCTGACACTTGAGCGAAACGACGCCCGCCAGCCCTGCCGGGAAACCCGGTGACGATGGCGACATGGCAGCACTCGCCAAGGGCGGGCGCACCAATTTCTTCGGCTTCCTGCTGCGCTTGCTGGCGCGGTTGCCGTTCCTGTTCATCGCCGGACAGCTCTATGGCGCGGCCAGCGTGGGCATCTATGCCTCAGCGCTGATCGTGGTGGAGCTGGTGGCGCTGCTCTGCTCCATTGGCGAAAAGCGCGGCCTTGCGCAGCGGCTGGCTGACGGCGGCGAGGAGCAATCCCCGCTGATCTTCGATTCCATGCTTGTGGCGCTGGTGTTTTCGGGCCTTACCGCGCTCGCACTGTTCACTTTCCCCGCGCCGATGTTCCCCAACGGCATGGGCAGCGATTTCGACAAATGGATCGTGCTGGCGATCCCCGGTTATGCGCTGACCGAGATCGTGCTGGCAGCACAGGCCTACAGGTTCGACATTGCCACCACCGTCCGCGCCCGCGCCGTGGTGGAACCGTGGACGATCTCCATCCTTGCAGGCGTGTTCTACTTCATCCCCGAGACGCGCGAAGGCGGGCTGGCGCTGGCCTATATCGTGTCCATCTATGCCGGTCTCGCCACAGCCTTGTGGACCTTCCTGCGCAACTATGGCTTGCCGCGCGGCTGGTTCCCCCACCCCACGCGCATCAGCCAGATGGTCATGCGCGCACTGCCACTGGCGGTGGCCGATGCCATCGAATGGGGCACGCGCCGCGTCGATATCTTCATCCTCGGCTTCTTTGCCGGAGAGGTGGCGGTGGGCATCTATTACATGGCCCAGCAGGTCGCCAGCCTGCCGCAAAAGCTGAAGACCAGTTTCGAGCCGATCCTTGGCCCGGTGATCACCGCCAAGCTGAAGGACAAGGACTATGCCGCCATCGCCCGGCAGGTGTGCCAGGTGGGCTTCTGGATCATCGCCATGCAGCTGGGCATCGCGCTGGCGCTGGGCATTCCGGGCGAAGGGCTGATGGGCCTGATGGGCAGCGGCGGGCAGTTCGTGCCGGGCACCGGTGCGCTGGTGTTCCTGCTGGCGGCAGAAGTGGTGGCGGCAACGGCAGTCGTATCCGAAGCGGCGCTGATCTACATGGCGCGGCTGCGCAATCTGTGGGTGTCCATCGGCACCATCGCCTTGCAGGTGCTGCTGACGCTGGCCTTCATGGTGGCAATCGAGAATGTCGACCTGTGGCCTGCCGAGAAGGACGACTTCTACCGCGCAGCCGCTGCTGCCTGCGCGCTGCTGCTGGCGCTGGGGGCGGCATCGCTGGTGAAGGCCTTCATGCTCTCGCGCCTGTTGGGCCACTCGATCAACAACTGGCGCTGGGCGCTGGTATACGCCACGGCTGCTGCCATCGTGGTCGGCTTCGTGGTGGTGCAATTGCCCGAATGGATGGAGCTGGCCTTCGGCGTTCCGGCCATCCTCGGCGTCTATGGTTGGGTGATATGGACTCGCGGTTTCGGCCATGAAGACCGCGTTCTGTTTCGCGGAATGCGCAAGAAGGATGAAGCGCAAGAGCCTGAACCGGCAGCATAATCGCTCGATCAATGCTATTCAGAAAGCGTTCACGCCCCGAGGCGGAACCTTACCCCAACGCTGAAGAAGGTTTGGGGGAACACGATGCGAATTTTTTGGAAAGCTGGCGGCCAGTGCAGCCGTGATGGGCCCGCTGATGGGCGGCCCGGCAGCGGAATTCACCGCCGCGGCGCAGGATGACAATTCGGGTGCTTCCATGCCGCTCGTCCCGCCGCTGCCTGAAGGCTGTGTGCTGCCCGCAAGCTATGAGCGCAGCTACGATTCGCCGTCGCCCATCGTGGTAACCGGATCAAGGGCAGACCGGTCAGGCGCGGTTCGTTCTGCCGTTCAGCCTTCCCCACCACCGCCGCCCGCGCGGCCTCCCCCTCCGCCTCCTCCGGCGCCAAGGGCAACAGCCGCTCCGGCAGTGACGGTGAACGCACAACTGCTCGAACAATCTTCTGCCACAAACCTCGAATCCGTCGTCGAGCGCCTGCCCCAGTTCCAGCCGCGCTGCATCCCGGCAGTGCGCCCCACCGATCTGCCGGACCGCGAGCAATATGCAGGCGAACAGGTCGCGCCCGCGAACTGGGCGCATGAAAACCCCGTCTCCACCTTCTCCGTGGACGTGGACACCGCCGCCTATGCCAATGCGCGGCGATCTCTGCTGGATGGCAACCTGCCGCCCAAGGCCTCCGTCCGCACCGAGTAGATGATCAACTACTTCCGCTACGACTATCCCGCGCCAACCGACATTGCGACGCCCTTCTCGGTCAGCACGGACATGGCAGTAACGCCGTGGAACGATGCCACGCGGCTGCTGCGGATCGGCCTGCGCGGTTATGACCTCAATGCGGATCAGCGCCCGCCGGCAAACCTTGTCTCCCTGCTCGACGTGTCGGGTTCGATGGGATCGCCCGACAAGCTGCCGCTGATGCAGACTGCCATGAAGATGCTCGCTGCCGAACTGACCGAGCAGGACCGCGTGTCCATCGTCGTCTATGCCGGGGCTGCAGGCGTGGTGCTCGAGCCGACCAATGACGAATGCGATATCCGCATCGCCATCGAGAACCTGCGCGCAGGTGGCTCCACCGCAGGCGGCGCGGGCATCCAGCTGGCCTATGACATCGCTCGCGGCAGCTTCATCGAAGGCGGCGTGAACCGTGTGATCCTGGCCACCGATGGCGATTTCAACGTCGGCATCCGCAACCATGACCGGCTGATCGAAATGATCGAGGAAAAGCGCAAGAGCGGCATTACCCTCACCACGCTGGGCTTCGGCACCGGTAATTTGAACGATGCCATGATGGAGCAGATCGCGGACCACGGTAACGGCAATTACGCCTATTTCGATTCCGCCATGGAAGCGCGCAAGGTGCTGTCGCAGGAGATGTCCTCCACCCTGTTCACTATCGCGCATGACGTGAAGATCCAGGTGGAATTCAACCCGGCCAAGGTGAGCCAGTATCGCCTGATCGGCTATGAGAATCGCGCGCTGCGCGAGGAAGACTTCGACAATGACGCGGTCGATACGGGCGAGATCGGCGCGGGCCATCAGGTCACCGCGATCTACGAAATCGTGCCCACCGGTGCCGAGGGCTGGATGCGCGAGCGGCGCTATGCCGCCAGCGCGCCCGCCGATGCATCCGACGCGGTTGACGAGCTGGCCTTCGTCCAGCTGCGCTACAAGCTACGGGGAGAGGACACATCGAAACTGATCCAGCGCCCCGTCCCTTCCGCCATGATGGATCGCGCTGGTCCGGCGAGCGGCGACATGGCCTTTGCCAGCGCCGTTGCCGCCTATGGCCAGGTGCTGCGCGGCGATACGCTGATGAACGGATACACCCTGAACGATGCCGCGCGGCTGGCTGGCCGGCAGAGCGGATACTGGCGCAGCGAATTCGTGCAGCTCGCTTCGCTTGCAGGGGCCCTCGACGGGCGCTGACAATCATGGCTAAGGAGGGTCCATGAAGATTCTCCGCAGCCCCCGCATTGCCATCGCGCTTGGCGCCTTCGTCGTCTTCCTGCTCGCGTTGCTCGGCGGAAGCATGACTGGCCCGGCCATCGCGGCACGGCTGGCCGAACAGGCAGCGCCTGCCATTGCCGAAGCAGGCGGCGGGAGCAGCGTGGAAGCCCATTTCACCTCACCCAATGGCCTGCCCAGCCGCCATCCCGTGCTGACCGGCGCGGAAGACCTTGACGATGGCACCCGCGCCCGCATCGCGCGGGCCGTGGCCGCCATTCCGGGTGTCGGGGGCATCAGCTGGGAGGACGGCACCGTGCTGTCCGAAGCATCCGCCCGCGCGCAGAACCCGCTGCATTGCCAGGAAGACGTGCAAGCCCTGCTGCGCGCCCGCTCGATCCGCTTCGAGGAAGGCTCCTCGCGCATTGATGCCGCCAGTTCGCCGCTGGTGGCAGAGGTGGCGCAATCGCTGCGACCGTGCCTTGGCAGCATCATCGCCATCACCGGCCACACCGACAATTCGGGCACGGCTGCGGGCAACATGGAACTGTCGCGCGAGCGCGCCTTCGCCGTGCAGCAGGCGCTGGTCAATCAGGGCATCCCGGAAGACGGGCTGCGCGCCCGCGGCGTGGGCTCCAGCATGCCGGTGGAAGGGCTGGACCCGGCAGACCCGGCCAATCGCCGGATCGAGTTCACCGTGGTCGAAACCGAACCGATCATGCCAACGCCGGTGGACACGCCCGCTCCGCGCTGACATTGCCCTCTCGCATGCTCATCATTAGAGAACCCGCCCATGCCCATCTGGCTTGAACTGCTTGTCCTCATGCTGGTCGCTTATGCGATCGGGATCGGTATTGGCTGGGCCATCTGGGGCCGCAATTGACGCATATCGGAAGGATCGCCGCACATGGCTGAACTGATTCAGGAAAACTGGGTGCTGCTGGCCATCGCACTGGTCATCGGCCTGATGGTCGCATGCTGGATTTTCGCCGCCAACCGCACCGCCAAGGTGGAACGCAGCGATGACGGGCAGGAAGTTGGCGCAGCCAAGCGCAACCAGGCGCTGATTGACTCGGCGCCCTCTGCCACCGCACCCGCCACGCCCGCCGCCTCGCCCGCCAATGCCGACGTTGTTGCGGCGGCGACCGCCAGTGCCGATGCCGAGGCAGGTGCCAGCGTCGCGCAGACCACTGCTCCTGCACCGGCCCCCGCTGCACCTTCGGGTGAAGGGGACGACCTGTCGGAAATCAAGGGACTTGGCCCCAAGCTGCGCGCCCAGCTCAACGCCATGGGCATCACCACGTTCGCCCAGATTGCGGCGTGGGACGATGCCGAAATTGACCGCGTGGATGCCCAGCTCGGCCGCTTCCAGGGCCGCATCCGCCGCGACAGCTGGGTGGAGCAGGCCAAGCTGCTACAAGCCGGTGACCGCGCCGCGTACGAAAGCCGCTTCGGACGCACCTGATTTGTCGGGAACGAGATCGCGCATTCGCGCGCAGAACTCCTGAGCGGCTCGCGGCATCAATCGCAGCCGACCAGGAGACTTCGCCATGGCCTCTCAGGAGCGCTTTGAACATCCCCGCGTGCTGGTGGTGGAAGATGAGTTCCTCATCGCTCTCGACCTGGCAGAAACCGTGCGCGCGCTCGGTTGCCGCGTCGACGGCCCGCATGTGGCGCAAAAGACTGCGCTCGCAGCGATCGAGCAGGCCATGCCCGATTGCGCGATACTGGATGTGATGGTGGAGGACGGCGAGGTCTTCCCGTTGGCAGACAAATTGCAGCAGGCTGGCATTCCGATCCTGTTCCATTCGGGCCATGCAGACCCGAAGGAACTCTGCCAGCGCTATCCGCAGGCCAAGGCTGCTCAAAAGCCCTGTCCGCCTGCAGAGCTGGTCGAATTGCTAACCAACGCGCTCAACTCCTCGCGCCACTGATACCACTTCAAACTTATGAGCTTGGCGCTCGCACGCAATTTGTCCTAGCTTCCTCCCCGCTGGACCGGAAAACGGCCACGCTGGGAGGGAATTTCGCCATGTCTCGATATCTGAACCGCATCGTAGCCATACTTGCGCTACTGGCGCTGGGATTGCCGGGCACCACCGCAAGCGCCCAAGCCCAGAGTGCCGACACAAGCTGCGACAGGGCGTGCCTTGGCGACATGGTGACCGGCTATGTCGACGCGCTGCTGGCGCATGATCCTTCCACCCTGCCTCTGGCAAGCAATGTGCGGGTGACGGAGAACGGCCTCGATGCCGAAATCGGCGAAGGCATCTGGCACAGCATTACCGGCAAGGGAACCTTCCGGCACGACTATCTCGACACCGCACGGCAGGTAGCCGCCTCGCACGTGCACCTGATGGAAGGCGATGTCCCGGTGCTGCTGTCGCTCGCGCTGCACGTGGAGGGCGACACCATCACGGGAGTGGAAAGCGTGGTTCACCGCGTCACCCCGGATTCGCCGTTCCAGCCAAAGGTGCTGGATGAGCCGGTGCGCGGGATGGACAGCCCCGTGCCCGCCGGGCAGCGCATGTCGCGCGGGGATCTGGTGGCAGTCGCCCTCAGCTATGCCGAAGGCTTGCGCACAGGCAGTTTCACCGATGCCGGCGTGCCTTTTGCCGATGATGCATACCGGGTGGAAAACGGCGTGATTACCGCCGGGCAAGGCTGCGCTTTCGGCACCTGCGGCCTTTATGACCAGCGCATCATGGTCCACCCCGGCCTGATCCCGAGCGTGGTGGCGGTGGACGAGGAAAACGGCACCGTGCTCTTGTGGATGAACTTCGGCTACACCGGCTCCTATGGCCCGGACACGGTGCTGGTGACGTTCGAGGCATTCAAGGTGTGGGGAGGATCGGTCCGGTCGATCAACGCCTTCTTCGACTTCCTGCCCATCGGCACGCCGCGACGCTGGCCCAGCGCCGATCCCGTGCCGCGCGTATACTGAACCGCTTGCGGCGGCGGCATGGTGCCCCTAAGTCCTGCCGCAGGACACTGGGGGCACCAGGAACCGCACCATCCAACGCGCAACGTCTTCCCTGCACATTGAAACACGCTGGCACCACAGGCTGATCGGTCCGGTTCAGCCACCTACAACGTAGGCCTGTCCGAACGCCGCAATGAAGAGGTGCAGGACTACCTGACCGATCGCGGCATCCCGGCGGCACGCATTGCCAGCGAGGCGTTTGGCGAAACCATGCCCCGCGTGGAAACGGCAGACGGTGTGCGCGAGTTGCAGAACCGCCGTGTGGAGGTCAGATACGGGCCGGGTTCAGGCAACTGAGCCCCGCACGGCCCTCTCCCCTGAGGGCCTGACGAAAGGGCCGGAAGGTTGATCCCTTCCGGCCCTTTTTTGTTGCCAGTATTGCTTTGCGGTGTGGAGCGGGTCAGTCGACCAGCATCAGCGCGTCGAGCGCGGCCACGCCTTCGCCCTTGGGATGGATGATCACCGGGTTCAGGTCGATCTCGCGGATCGAGGGGTTCCCGGTCATGATCGCCCCCATCTTCACGATCAGGTCTGCCAGCGCCTCTACGTCCAGCGCGGGGCTGCCGCGATAGCCCTTGAGGATCGGTGCCTGCTTCAGCGAGAGCAGGCCTGCGATCACCTGTTCCTTGCCCATGTCAGGGGTGAACAGCTTCACGTCCTTGAGGATTTCCGCCGTCACGCCGCCGAAACCGGCCAGCACCACCGGGCCCCACTGGGGATCGGACTTGGCGCCCACGATCATCTCGGTGCCCATCTTGCCCATCTTCTCGATCAGCACGCCGTCAAGCGCGATGGAGGCATCGTAGTTGGCGACGTTCTGGTACATGCGCTCGAAAGCGTCCCGCACCTCGTCAGTGGACTTCAGGTTCAGGATCACGCCGCCCGCGTCGCTCTTGTGGCCCAGCGCAGCAGCCTGCGCCTTCATCACCACCGGGAAGCCGATAGCCTCGGCCGCATTGGCAGCATCTTCAGCCGTGGGAGCGAACTGGCTGGCAGGGAAGGCGATCCCAGCTGGCGCAAGCAGCGCCTTGGCCTTGTATTCGGGGATCACGCCGCTTTCGTCAGCCAGACCGTCGAGCGCAATCGGAGCAATCGAATTGTCCGACAGGTCCCGCTTGGAAAGGTCCGCCAGGCGCGCAATCGCGCGATAGGCACGCTCGGTGGAGCGGAAATAGGGGATACCCGCACTGGCGAGGCCGTCGAGATATTCCTGCGGCACATTCGCGCCTTCGTCCACGCCGGCAAAGACCAGCGGCTTGCCCAGCGAGCCGCCTTCGAGCGCCTTCTGGATGGCCGGGAGCTTGATCTTGCAGGTGATCGGATCCGACTGGATGATCGATGCGACCACGCTGCCGATGCGGTCATCCTCCAGCAGCACGCGCAGCAGGTTGGTGTAGATTTCCGGTTCGCTGAGGCCGATGGCGGTGATGTCCGTGGGGTTGGAAACCGGCACGAAGTCCGGCAGCACAGCGCGGATCTTCGGGCTGTTCTCGTCATCGAGGTGAATCAGGTCGAGCCCGATGTCTTCCGCGATGTCAAAGGCAAGGCCGCGCAGCGCGCCGCTTTCACCCAGCACCGCCATATTCGCGCCCGGCAGGTCCGGGCAGGTTACAGCGATGGTGGCGATATCGGCCAGCTCTTCCAGCGTATCGGCAAAGATGATGCCTTCGCGGGTCAGCTTGGTCTTCATCAGTGCATAGTCGCCCGCCATCGCGCCAGTGTGGGTGGCAGCCGATTCCTGCGCCTTCGAGCTCTTGCCCGGGTGCAGCATGATGATGGGCTTGCCTGCTGCGCGCGCGCGGCGGGCAGCTGCGATAAAGGCCTGCGGGTTGCGCAGGTTCTCGACATACATGGCAATGACGTGAGTGGCGGGGTCATCCACCAGCCATTCGACATAGTCTTCCACGCCCGATGCCGCCTCATTGCCGGTGGAAACCGATGTGGAAACAAAGCAACCGCGCGGGTGAAGCGTGGTGGCAAGCACGGCAGCAAGCGCGCCGGACTGGCTGGCCACGCCAACAGCGCGGTCATTCGGGCCGGGCTGCTTCATGTTGGTTTCCACGAAGGTCAGCGGAATGCCTTCCACGTAGTTCGTGCAGCCCAGGCAATTGGGGCCTTCGATGATGATGCCGTGTTCTTCGGAGATGCGCGCCAGTTCGGCCTGGTCCTTCGCGCCTTCCTCACCCGCTTCGGAGAAGCCGGCGGCGTAGATCACCACTGCGCCACAACCGTTCTTTGCCAGCGCGCGGACGGTGTCGACGACGAAGGGACGCGGGATCGCCAGCACGGCGCAATCCACACCGTGCGGTAGTTCATCGGGGCCCTTGTAGACCTTGAGGCCCTGCAGCTCGTCCCGCTTGGGGTTCACCGGATAGATATCGCCCTTGAACTTGTACTGCACGAGGTTGTTCAGCAGCGTACAGCCAAGCGCGCCATGGCGGTCCGAAGCGCCGATCACGGCCACGGATTTCGGGCGCAGCAGGCGGTCAATCTGTTCGTTGGTGAAACGGCGGGTGCTCATGGAATTCCTCTCCACTGGGAAACTTTGAAGCGCGTCCTAACCCCGGACACGCAAAACGTCACCCCCGCCATTGGCAGGGGTGACGCCTGTTGCATTGATCGGGATCAGTCCTTGCTGACCTTGGTCTTGTCGAAGGCACCAAGGCCCGGCTTGAAGGTCTTCTCGTCAAGGAACTGCTTGGTAGCTTCCTTGCGGGTTTCCCAACCGCCGAAGTCGTTCAGCGCTTCCTGTGCGCGGATCAGGTAGTCCTCGGCGTTGTCATAGGTCATTTCGCGCACGCGGCGCACGGCCCACTTGGTGGCACGCAGGGCCTGGCTGTCCTTCTTCTTCAGAACGTCGCAAACTTCCTGCACACGGTCCTTCAGCTTGTCAGCCGGCAGCGATTCATTGACCATGCCCTTGGCCGCAGCTTCGGGGCCAGTGAGGTTTTCACCCATCATGGCGTGATACATGGCATCGCGGAAGTTGAGCAGTTCTGCCGCCACCTTGGATGCGCCGCCGCCGGGCAGGATGGCCCAGTTGATTTCGGACAGGCCGAACTGCGCTTCGTCAGAGCAATAGGCGAGGTCGCAAGCGAACAGCGGGCCGTAAGCACCGCCGAAGCACCAGCCGTTGATCATGGCAACGGTCGGCTTTTCGTACCAACGCAGGCGTTCCCACCAGCCATATGCCTGGCGCTGGTGCTCACGCACCTTGTGCAGGCCCTGCACTTCGGCTTCACGGAAATATTCGAGCAGGTCCATGCCGGCGGACCACGAAGTGCCCTCACCGGTCAGCACCAGCACCTGCACGTCATCACGGAATTCCAGCTCTTCCAGAACGATCAGCATCTGCTTGTTGAGCTTGGGGCTCATGCAGTTGCGCTTGTCGGGACGGTTGAAGGATACCCATGCCACGCCGTCGATGATGTCGTACTTGACGGTTTCTTCTTGCGGGCGGGGATCGGGCTGTGAGGGCTTTGCCATCGTATTCTCTCCACTTGGTTGCGCGAATCACGCGGCAATGGCCGCGCGGATTGTTATCACTCATAGCTATAAGGATTGCTATGCGCAACAACAATCGCTAAGGTTCTGATCATGCAGGATCCACTTACCCACTACCCCGGCTATTCGCTGCGCCGTGCCGCCAATGCGACGGCTGCGGAACTGGCTGCGCGGCTGTCCGACATCGGGCTGAAGCAGGTGGACGCATCGCTGCTGCTTCTGATCGACGCCAACCCCGATGTCACGGCCAGCGCACTGGGGCGGGAACTGGATATCCAGCGGGCCAACATGGTGCCGTTGCTGAAGCGGCTTGAAGATGCCGGGCTGATTGACCGCAACCCGCTGGACGGCAAATCGCAAGGTCTGGTGCTGACTGCGGCAGGACATGCAAAGCATGGTGAGGCGCTGTCGATCATCGAGGCATTCGAGGCAGAACTCCTCACCCGCATTCCTGCAGAACATCGCACGCATTTGCTTCCGGCGCTGGATGCCCTCTGGCGCAACGCATGAGGATTTCCTAGGTCTGCTTGCGAGAGCAAGTGGGAGTTTGGAATGCACGAGCACGTCACCCATCCGGTACCGGCGGATTGGGCCGCAAATGCCAAGATCAATGCTGATGGCTACGCGCTGAAATATCGCGCCAGCGTGGATGATCCGGAAAACTTCTGGCTCGGCGAGGCCCAGCGGATCGACTGGATGCGCAAGCCCACGAAGATCAAGGACACCAGTTTCGATGCTGCCGATTTCCGCATCAAGTGGTTCGAGGACGGCACGCTGAACCTTGCAGCCAATTGCCTGGACCGGCACCTGGAGACGCGCGGGGATGACGTGGCGATCCTGTGGGAGCCGGACCACCCCGATACGCCCGGCCGCCAGCTGACCTATCGCGAGCTCCACGAAGCGACCTGCAAGTTCGCCAATTTGCTGAAAGCCAAGGGCGTGCAGCGCGGCGACCGGGTGACGATCTACCTGCCAATGGTCCCTGAAGCGGCAGTGGCGATGCTCGCCTGCGCGCGGATCGGCGCGGTGCATTCGATCGTGTTTGCAGGCTTCAGCCCCGATGCCCTCGCCCAGCGCATCACCGATTGCGAAAGCACCATCGTGCTGACCACTGACGAAGGCCTGCGCGGCGGCAAGACCATTCCGCTCAAGGCCAACGTCGACGCTGCTTGCGAGAAGGCAAAAGTCGATACCGTCATCATGCTGCGCCACACCGGCGCCGATGTCGGCTTTGTCGAAGGCCGCGATGTCGACTGGGCGCAAGCAGTGGCGGATATGCCTGCCACTTGCGAACCGGAAGAAATGAACGCGGAAGACCCGCTCTTCATCCTCTACACCTCGGGCTCCACCGGCAAGCCCAAGGGCGTGCTGCACACCACCGGCGGCTATGCCGTGTGGGCCAGCATGACGCATGAATACACCTTCGATTACCGCCCGGGGCAGGTTTACTGGTGCGCTGCGGATATCGGCTGGGTGACCGGGCACAGCTATGTCGTTTACGGGCCGCTGGCCAATGGCGCGACAACGCTGATGTTTGAAGGCGTGCCCAATTATCCGGACTTCAGCCGCTTCTGGCAGGTGGTCGACAAGTACCAGGTCGAGCAGTTCTATGCCGCACCCACCGCCCTGCGCGCACTGATGCGCGAAGGCGATGAATGGGTGAAGAAGACCAGCCGCAAGAGCCTGAAGGTACTCGGCAGCGTGGGCGAACCGATCAACCCTGAGGCTTGGGAATGGTATTACGACGTGGTGGGCGACAAGCGCTGCCCCATCGTCGACACATGGTGGCAAACCGAAACGGGCGGCCACATGATCACTCCCCTGCCCGGCGCCCATGCGCTGAAACCGGGTTCCGCCAGTTTCCCCATGTTCGGCGTGCAGCCCGCCGTCGTCGATGCCGAGAAAGGCAACATCCTTGAAGGCGCGACCGAAGGCGCGCTGGTCATCCTCGACAGCTGGCCCGGCCAGATGCGCACCGTCTATGGCGATCATGACCGCTTCATCCAGACCTATTTCTCGCAGTATCCGGGCAAGTATTTCACAGGGGACGGATGCCGCCGGGATGAGGATGGCTATTACTGGATCACCGGCCGGATTGATGATGTGATCAACGTCTCGGGCCACCGCATGGGCACGGCCGAAGTGGAAAGCGCTCTGGTGGATCATGACGCGGTGGCAGAAGCTGCCGTGGTCGGCATGCCGCATGATGTGAAGGGGCAAGGCATCTATGCCTATGTCACCACCATGGAAGGCGTCGAGGATACAGACGAACTGCGCAAGGAACTGATCCAGTGGGTGCGCAAGGAAATCGGGCCCATCGCAACGCCTGACGTGCTGCAATTCGCACCCGTCCTGCCGAAGACCCGTTCCGGCAAGATCATGCGCCGCATCCTCAGGAAGATTGCCGAGAATGACACCGGCAATCTGGGCGATACCTCGACGCTGGCCGATCCGAGCGTGGTGGATGATCTGCTGGCCAACAGCCCGCACGCCGGATAAGCTCCCGCCAGGAGTCCGCTAATCGCGGCCTGCTCTTGGGGGAGAGTATCCATGATCGAACAGGAATTGCCGCGCTATCGCTGGGGCCGGACATTGCTTGCTGCCGTTCTGGTGGAGCTGTTTCTGGTCCCGCCGACCATCATCATCTTCAACACGGCAGCCCAGCCCGAAGCCGTGCTCGATATCGTCATACCGATCCTGTGCTTCGGCCTGTTCATTCCGGCGGGCATGTGGGTGGCAAAGGGCACCAGCGCGCCCATCGCCAATGGCGTGATTGCCGGCATCTGGGGCATATTGCTCTACGTCGCGATGACGCTGGTTCTGAACGGCGCAGTGGCCGATTTCGATCTCGAAAGCAGCGTGCGCCCTGCTTATGTACTGGCCCACGGCCTGAAGGTGGTGGGCGGCGTGATCGGCGGCATCATCGTTGCACGCAGAACAGGAGCATCCGCATGATCACGATCTACCACGTCCCCAGTTCGCGCAGCCAGAGGATCGTGTGGCTGATGGAGGAGATGCAGGAAGCCTACCGGCTGGAAAGCTTCGGCATCCCGGTCCCGGAAAGCTTCCTCGAAATCAATCCGCTCGGCTCGGTTCCCACCATCGTGGATGACGATGCGGAAGAGCCGATCACCATGTTCGAAAGCATCGGCATCCTGCTCTACATCACCGGCAGGCGGCTGGTGGCGGGAAACGAGGCCGCAAAGGCGCTGGCTGTGGGGCCGCTGCCCGAACCGGAACACTATGCCGCGCATTTGCAAATGCTGCATTTCGGCGAGGCGGACCTTGCCACCCCCATCGGCACGGTGTTCCGCACCCGCGTGTTCACCGGCGAGCAGACCAACAACACCATCGCGGACCAACTGGGCCAGCTGGAAAAGCGCCTCGCCTATCTCGATGATTACCTGGCTGACGGGCGCACATGGGTGACGGGAGAACGCTTCACCATTGCCGATATCTCCATCGGCTATGCCTTCCTGCTGGCTGAATTCACAAAGTGCGAGGTGGAACTCCCCGCCAATGTCGCCGCCTACTGGGAGCGGTTGCAGGCGCGGCCCGCCTACAAACGCGCGATAGCCGCGGACTGACAAAAGAGATTACAAATTCGTTCTGGCAAGTAACGGCCTGATGGCTATTCTCCGTGCCTAAAAAAGGGAGAGGGGAATATGTCCAGACTGATCCGCACATCGCTGCTGGCAGCATGCGCAATGGGGCTTGCCACCACGGCCATGCCTGCCGCTGCGCAGATCGCCGGCGTACCGCTGGAAATGGAAACGCGCGACTGCGACCGCCCCTGCCTTGAGGCTTACGTCGAGCGCTATCTGCAGGCGATGACAGATGGCGCGGTGTCGGATGATCTGTTCGCCCGCAATGTCCGCTTTACAGAAAACGGCATCGAAATGCCGCTGGGCAACGAAGGGCTGTGGGCCACCACCGTCTCGCCCGAAGGCTATCGCCTTGTCGTGCCCGATGTGATCACGGGCCAGGTCGCTGCCTTGGTGACGGTGCAGGAAGTCGCCTCCAGCTCCGCCACCGGGCCTTCACGCGAGCCGGAACATGTCGGCCTTGCCCTGCGCCTGCGGATCGACCGGGATGGCAAGATCAGCGAAGTCGAACACATTGCCGCGCGGCCCGACAGGCCGCTGGGTGGCGGCGGCGGCCCCAGCTCCAACCCCTTCCCCGACATCGGGGGAGCGGTCCACGCTCTCGGATCGCCCTGGGAAGGCTATTTCGAGGCAGTGCCCGAGGACGAGCGCCATACCCGCGCAGAGCTGGTGGAAGTCGCCAACGCCTATTTCGAGGCGGTCGAGCGCAATACGACCAACGATTACTATCCCTTCACCGATGACTGCCTGCGATTGGAAAACGGCATGATCGCCGCCGCACCGGAAGGGCACGACCTGGGTGACCGGCCCGCTTTCGGCGCGATCCAGACCTGCAAGGGGCAGTTCGAAACCTCGCTGGTCGGCACCGTAACTGGCGTGCGTGATCGCCGCGTGGTGGCGGTGGATATCGAGCGCGGCGTGGTCTTCGCCTTCGCATTCTTCGATCACCGCCCGATCAACTGGACCTGGCAACTGGGTGAATTGTTCAAGGTCGACAAGGGCAATATCAGCCGGATCGAGGCGATCTTCATTCGCGGGCCTTATGGGGTCTGCTCGGGCTGGAGCACCTACGAACAGTGCCGCAGCGAAGAACCGGTGGACGTGCGCTGAGCATAGGCAAGGAAACAGTCATGCTGAAGAAACTCGCCGCATCGGCCATCGCCTTCGCAATTGCCGCCACATCCAGCCAGGCCATGGCGCAGGCGCAATCCGGCTCTGAAGGGCTGGCCCGGCGGGTAGACCGGCCGACTTGCACCAAGGACGAGCTCAAGGCCCTTACCGATGCCTATGTTGCCGGGCAGCGCAGCGGAGACCTCTCCGCCCTGCCGCTGGCGGGGAACACACACTATCTCGAGAACATGGAAACGGTGGACGCTTCATCCGGCCTGTGGAACACCCCGCTCGAAATTGACCATGCGATGAGCTTTCATGACCCGGTGCGGTGCAAGACCTTCACCGAGATCATCGTGACCGGCCCCACACCCTATGTCATCGGTACGCGCCTGTTTGCGCATGAAGGCGCAGTGTACCGGGTCGATTCCATCACCATCACCACGGGTGACTGGCTGTTCAACGCCAATGCCTTTTTGCATTATACCAGCCAGGAAGACTGGAGCGATCTGCATCCCTACCAGCGCACCGAGCCTTCCGAGATGATCCGCGGCGCCAATGCCTATCTCGATGGTTTCATGGACAAGTTTACCGACATTCCCTGGGGCATGCCCTGCGCCCGGCTGGAAGGCGGCCTGTACACCAACCGCGACAATCTGCCCGATGCCAGCTGCGAAATCGGCATGCCGCCGGGCGTGCTCTACCTCACCAACCGGGATTACCTGATCGACGAGGAAAAGGGCGTGATCAACGTGTTCATGCGCTTTGGATCGTCGGAAAACGGCGGGCCGGACAGCCACACTTTCCGCTATATCGACGGCAAGTTCCGGCAGATCCACACGCTCACCGCCATTCCCGGCCCGCAGGTGGATGATCGCGGCGCGCCCGTCGGCTGGGATCCCAACAACAACAACTAGGCCTGTGACACAGCCTCACAGGCTGGGCGCGGAATGGAAGGGAGAGAGCCATTCCGCGCCCCATTATCCTGCCGCCAGCCCCCGCGTGAATACCTAGCCCTGCATCCAGCAATGCTACGGCATGATTTGCCATGCTTGTCCTTGTCCGCAACCGGAACGGGAATTGCATGCACGGGACCACCACCAGCGCAGTACGCAGGATCGAGAGCCGCTTGCGCACCGACCTGCCGGCGCAGCTGATCACGCTGTCGGGTTCGCAAGGCGCAGCCTTGTGCGACCTGTCGCGCCGTGGTGCCCGCCTGCATTGTGCCCAGCCGCTTTCACCCGGCGCGGAATGCGTGCTGAACTGGCTGCAGTTCGAAAGCTTCGGCACCATTGTCTGGTCCAACGGTTCCTTTGCCGGCATGGTTTTCGACGAGCCGCTGGCAGAGCAGACCGTGTTGCGCACCCGCGCGATCATTGATGAAGGGCAGACGCTCAACACCCGGCAGGCGAATTACGCCGCCGCGCGCGACTGGTACATGAACCTGCGCAGATAGGGCCTGCCGCGCAGCACCCTGCCGCTTTTCGCAAGCGGACGTGCAATAATTGCAATCTTTGGTGTATGGTTGCCCGCGATGCCGCCTGCTACCCGCGCTGTCGCACAAGAAAAGGGACCATCCCCATGCCTCGCACAAGGCTCTATTCGCTCGACGATCTCGAAGACATTCCCGGCACCAAGGTGTTCACGGCCCGTCGCAGCCGGCAGGGATATTACCTCCACAAGTTCTGCATGAGCCTGATGAAGGAAGAGAACCGCGACGAATTCCGCGCGGACGAGCGTGCCTATCTCGACAAGTTCAAGATGACCGAGGAGCAGAAGCAAGCCGTGCTCGACCGCGACCTGACAAAGCTGATCGACCTTGGCGGCAACATGTATTTCCTCGTCAAGCTGGCCAGCACCGATGGCATGTCTGCCCAGAAAGCCGTCAGCGCCACCTCCGGCATGTCGGCAGACGAATACGCAAAGATGATGCTGGAAGGCGGGCGCAACCCGGCCGGTATCCGTTCAATCAGGGACAAGAACTGATGGCCAGAATTACCGCGGGCATCGCCACCAGCCACGTGCCCGCAATCGGCGCGGCGATAGACCTGAACAAGACCAAGGAGCTGTACTGGGCTCCGGTCTTCCAGGGCTACGAGTTCGTGAAGGAGTGGATCAAGAAGAACACGCCCGATGTGATCGTGCTGGTCTATAACGACCACGCATCGGCGCTGATGATGGACATCATCCCCACTTTCGCGATCGGTTTTGCCGACGAGTTCGAAAGTGCGGACGAAGGCTGGGGCCGCCGCCCCGTGCCGGTGGTGAAGAACCACATCGATCTTGCCGCGCACATCGCCGAACAGCTGGTGATCGACGAGTTCGACATCACCCTGATCAACGAGATGGACGTGGACCACGGCCTCACCGTACCGCTGTCCCTGGTGTTCGGCCAGGTCGAGGAATGGCCTTGCAAGGTCATCCCCGTGGTGGTCAACGTCAGCCAGTTCCCCACCCCCAGCGGCGAGCGCTGCTGGAAGCTGGGCGAAGCGATCCGCAATGCGATCAAGACCTTCCCTGAAGACCTTGACGTGCAGGTCTGGGGCACCGGCGGCATGAGTCACCAGCTCCACGGCAGCCGCGCGGGCCTGATCAACGAGGAATTTGACCGAAAGTTCATCGACCTGCTCGCCCACGAGCCGGAAGAGCTGAAGTACATCACCCGCCTCGAATATCTGCGCGAAGCAGGCACCGAAGGGATCGAGCTGATCATGTGGCTGATCATGCGCGCGGCGCTGGGCTATGGCGTGGATGAAAAGAAGCGCTTCTACCGCGTGCCAGCCAGCAACACCGCCGTGGGCCACGTGGTTTACGAAGCGAAGAGCTGAGTTTAGCTGCACCAGCCAATAGGCGGCAATGCAGGCCAGCTACATAACATGGAATTCCAGCCAGACGGTTGAAGTTCCTTCGTGATCGGACTTGATTGCCAATATCCAGTCGTAAGAGCGATTCTCGCTGTCCTGGCTGTCGTAGGCGACCGCTTGCGAAGGAGTTGTGGGCATCCACCTCTCCGGCTGTTCCTGTCCAGAATAGAGTTTCGAGAAGTGCTCGATATCATCGGGTTCTGCCGACGCGCCCGGATTTCCAACCAGCTCTTCGAGGAACGCTTCCGCGCTTTCGGTGCTGGACTTGAAGCGAACGCGATAGACGTAGTCCTGCCAGCCATACATGTAGAGATAGCCATCAGTCGCGTCGGCGGGAAAACTCACGCCTTCAAACGCCGATTCGCGCAGTTCCTGATCGGTTAGTTGCTTCTCGACCTCGTTGGCTTCAAACGCCTTGCTTGCGAGGTAAGCCAAAGCTCCATAACCAAGCGCCAGGACCGCCAAGACCACCAGACCTGCCAAGACCAGTCGCCTGACCAATTGAGCCTCCCGTTCACCTTCGCAATATTGCGCGATCAGCCAAAGGCTATGCGATCCTGTAACAGGCCATAAACCGGAGATTTTTGCCAATCCCGCTTGACAATTCGTCGCAATTGAAATCACTTCAGCGCTTGGGGACTCGCCGCCATCCGGCGAGCCCGCGCCAAGAGGGAATTTCAGCGTGAACTTGCGACTTGTCATCACGGCCATTGCGGCCGCAGCCATCAGCGTTTCTGCCCAGGCCCGTCCGCTCGCAATCGAGGACCTGCTCAAGACCCGCAGCGTTTCCTCCCCCAGCCTTTCGCCTGACGGGAGCATGGTCGTCTACACCGTGAGCAGCGCGGACCTTGAGGAAGACAAGAACACCACTCACGTCTGGATCGCCAATGTCGATGGCAGCGGCGAACGGCAGCTGACCCTGCGCGAAGGCGAGAACGAGAGCAGCCCCAAGTTCAGCCCCGATGGCTCGCAAATCGGTTTCCTGTCCTCGCGCGGGGACGAGGACGACAATGCCCCTACGCGGCTGTGGCTGCTGCCGCTGAACGGCGGCGAAGCGCGCCCGGTCGAGGGCATCGAGGGATCTGTCAGCGATTTCGTGTGGTCGCCTGATGGCAGCAAGATGGCGCTAATCATTCAGGACCCCGAGCCGGAAGAAGCCGAAGGCGAAGACAAGGACCGGCCCAAGCCGATCGTGATCGACCGCTATCGCTTCAAGGAAGACTATACTGGCTATCTCGACAACCGCCGCGAGCGTTCGTGGCTGTTCGATCCTGCAACCGGCACGCTGGAGCGGCTTGCCGACGGCGATTTTGACGAATCCGACCCCACCTTCTCGCCTGACGGAACGGAAGTGGCCTTCGTTTCCAATCGCACGGCAGAACCAGACCGCAACAGCAACACCGATGTGTGGGTTGCAAGCGTTTCTGCGCCAGGCTCAGCGCCTCGACAACTGACCGTGCATCCCGGTACGGACGGCTCTCCCGCCTGGAGCCCTGATGGCAACTGGATCGCCTATGTCCATGGCGCTGATCCGCAAAAGATCTGGTATGGTGTCACGCCGCTCGCAGTGGTTCCTGCCACGGGCGGCGAACCGGTAATCCTGACCCCGACGCTGGATCGCAACGTCTCTGACCCGCTGTGGACCGAGGACGGCAGCGCAGTCCGCATGATCGTGGAGGATGACGGGCGGCAGTACCTGGCTCAGGTTTCCGCCAGCGGAGGCGCTGTCGAACAGCTGGCCGCGGGCAATTTCGTCCTCAGAAGTCCCACCGCCATGCACGGCGGGACGATGGCCCTGCTCAGCAGCACCAATTTCACCCCGAACGAGGTCTTTGCCTTTACCGGCGGGAATCTCAACAAGGTGACGTCGCAGAACGACGAATGGCTTGAGGGGATCGAGTTCGGCTCTGTCAGCATGGCCAGCTTTCCCAGCGAGGACGGCACCGAGATTCATGGCTTGATCTACCTGCCCCCGGGCCACGATGCCAGCAGGCCGCAGCCGACAACCCTCATGCTGCACGGCGGACCGGCCTCGCAGTTCGATTACAGCTGGGATAGGGAACCCTTGTGGCAGGTCGCAGCCGGCTATGTCGTGCTAGCCCCGAACCCGCGCGGCAGCACCGGACGCGGAGATGCCTTTGCGATGCAGGGCCACAGCCGCTGGGGCGACCTTGACGTGGAGGATGTGCTGGGAGCGGTGGACGATGCCGTTGCCAAGGGCATTGCCGACCCCGATAGCCTGGGCGTGGGCGGCTGGTCCTATGGCGGGATGCTGACCAATTACGTGATCGCCAGCGACACACGCTTCAAGGCAGCGGTCAGCGGCGCATCCATCTCCAACATCTTCACCGGTTTCGGCCATGACGAGTATATTCGCGAGTACATCGCCGAACTCGGCACGCCGTGGGAGAATTTCGAAGGCTGGATGGCGATCAGCTATCCCTTCTTCCAGAACCAGCGGATCGTGACTCCTACCCTGTTCATTGTTGGTGAGGAGGACGTCAACGTGCCGACAATCGCCAGCGAGCAGATGTACCAGGCGCTGCGCCATCGCGGCATCGATACGCAACTGGTGATCTACCCCGGCGAATACCACGGCATCAGCCGGCCCAGCTTCCAGCTCGACCGGATGCAGCGCTGGAATGCATGGCTGGACAAGTACCTGCGGGATTAGGCCCGCAGATCCCGGCACGGAATTTGCGCCAGATCATTAATCCCTCCCCCAATAGCTCCTATGCAATCAGGCTGGAGCACTTCGCATTTGGGGGAGAGGTGTCGTGGAACAAACCGAACAGGCGCCTGCTGCGCCTGTCACCGTCGCGGGTGACCTGACCGCCGCAGACTTGCGGGCAGCCTTGGCAGCCGGATGGCGCGACTTCATGGCCTGCCCGCAATACGGCTTGGTCATCGCCGGCGTTTATGTCCTCGCAGGTATCGGCATCACCTATGCGCTCTATGCCTTCGGTGAAGCGATCTGGCTGGTCCCGGCCATCGCCTGCTTCCCCTTGATCGCACCATTTACCGCCGTGGGCATTTACGAGGTAAGCCGCAAGCGCGAGGCGGGCGCGGAGATTGGCTGGCGCGATGTGCTGGGCGCGCTTCGCGGGCGCGGGGATGACCAGATCATGGGACTTGGCGTGATCATCTTCGTGATCATGTCGTTCTGGGTAATCCTGGCGCATGGCATCTTCTACATCTTCCTGGCCGATGCCGGGATGACGCAGGAAAGCCTCGCATTTCTCACCACCACATCAGGCCTGCTGATGCTGCTGGTAGGCGGCGCGGTGGGCGGCGGCATTGCCCTGTTCACCTTCTGCCTCACTGTGATGAGCCTGCCCATGCTGCTCGACCGGGACGTGGACCTGATCAGCGCGATGATCGCCAGCTGGAAGGCGGTGAGCCGCAACCGGCCAGTGATGTTCGCTTGGGCAGCGCTGATCGCGGTGTTGCTGTTTCTGGCGAGTGTGCCGGCCTTCATCGGCCTGCTGCTGGTCTTGCCGCTGCTGGGCCACGCCAGCTGGCACCTTTATCGCCGGGTGATCAGCTAGTCTCCTCCGCCCGCTGCCGGGCAACGCTCTGCGATCGCCTCGACCCAGGAGGGGGACTGGCGCGCCAGTTCCACCAGCCCTGCATTGGACATGGGTATGCGGCGCAGGACGGTGGCGGAACCGCCTTCTGGCCGAAATTCCAGCGCGATCTCGATATCGTTCGACGGCTTTCTGGTGAGCTGGCTGACCAGTTCGCGATTGCGCTCGTTCTGGGGTCCGGGGAGAAATATCCACGCGGTATCCCGGACGAAGGGATCGAAGCCATGGGCCAGTTCACCAATCGCAATCCAGGACCAAGGCTCGCTGTTGTCCACCAGCAGGAAGGTCAGCTCGCCAAGAAAATTCGGCGGGAAAACAGCATCCGGATCGTAGGGCTCCGTCGGCATGTCTTCAAAATACCGCTCGATCTCCGGCGTATCGAGCAGGCTTGCCACTTCAAACCCGAAGGTCGGCTCCTGCCCGCGCCTCAGCAGCGCGTTGAGCCAAAAGCCGCTCGGCTCATGCGTGTAGTGGTAGCGCAGCATCTGACCGTCATAGGGATTGTCCGAGAAATCGACGTGCAGCCGCCATGCACCCGATGTGTAAGTGGCGCTGCACGCGGTTTCCTCCACCATGGTCTGCGCAGCTGCCGGGCTGGCAGAAAGAGCCAATGCTGCGCCCGTCAGGCCCGCAAGGATCGCCCGCTTGCTCACGTCTTCACCACCCGCACCTTGGCCTTCAGGTCGGTGCGGCAGAAAGCGTGGAGGAAACAGGTCTGCTCACCCATGTCGAGGGCAGCACGGGCGAATTCGTCGTCTTCCAGCGAATGCAGGTAGACATGCGTTTCCACCGGGTCCGCCCGGCCCGCCTGCCCCGTTCCGCCGCTCGCCCCGCCTTTGGAAAAGTGGATGTCCTGCACGATGTTGTAAGCTGCAAGATCCTTCTTCGCGATCTTCGCATAGCGGCCCAGCTGGGTCATGAAACAGAAGCCGATGCCCGCTGCCATATAGCTGATCGCATCGGGCGCACGGCCTTCCTCATCACACAGGAAGTGGAAGATCGAGCCGTGCGGATTGAACAGCTGCTGTTCGATTTGCTTCACGCCGTCGGCGCGCAGGGTGCAGATGCCGCGGATATGCAGCACGCGGTCCTGCTCTTCCGCCAGCGACGAGCCTTGATGGCTGGTCGCCTCATCCGTCAGCGGACTCATATCACCTTGGGTAAGCAGCTCCAGCCAGTCACCATCGAAGGGCTGCACATCATTGATATGCTCTGCCGGGTCAGGCGGGATATCACCGGTCACCGGCCTGGCCCTGTCCGGGATCACCTGACGCCCGTGATGGGTGAGCGTGAACAGGCTTTCCTTTTCTCCGCGCATCAATCCGTTGAGCGGCGATGCTGCCACCGCATCATAAACCAGCGCCCGCAGCACCTCGGCAGCGGCATCGCTGTCTATCCGGGCTTCAAGGTCGATATCCCTTGCCCCGCCTGTCATTGTGCCTTTGAGCGCGGAGCCCTTCATGGTGTAGTAGTTGTCCTGCACCAGCGTGACATCGCGGATGGTGATGCCGCGCTGCTCGGCCAGCGCCAGAAGCTCCGTCATGTAGCTGGACACCATGCCTACGGTCAGAAACGAGAGCGGGCACGGTGCCTCGTTATGCCCGTCAAGATAAGCGCCCTCATCTGATACCAGCCGCCAGACATGCGGCGAATTGCCTGAGGCGACCAGCGCCTCCTTCTGCATTACCGAAAGCGACCTTGCCGCGAGCCGCACCGATGTGCCCAGCCTGTCTTGCGGCGGCTGGATGCGCGAGGTGCCATCTGCCACCGCAAAGAAGGACGGGCGCGGGTCCGGCCCCAGGATATTGTCATGTCCGGCCATCGGTCATTCCTTTCCCTTGGGGCTGGCCCCGCTCATTGCTCACTCCGGCGCGATCTTGAACACGCGTTCGGCATTGCCGTGGCACAGGGCGTGCATTTCCGCATCGGTGCACTCGAAGTTCTCGATGAAGTCCACCGCCGGTTTCATCGGCTGGTAAGGGTAATCGATTGCCCAGATCACGTTGTCGATGCCCATGCGATCGATCGCATAGCGCAGCGCCAGCGGGTCTTCCACGCCGCTGGTGGTGAACACGAAATTGTCGCGGAAATACTCTTCCATGCTGCGCTTCGTCCTGGGCGCGCGGCCAACCTGCTGCGCACGGCTGTTCATGAAGTTGATGCGCCAGATGAAGAAGGGGATCATCTCACCCATGTGGCCCACGCAGATGCGCAGCTTGGGGAAATGGTCGAACACGCCGCCCGCCATCATGCGCAGCATGTTGGTGCCCACTTCAACGCCATAGGCCCACATCGCGCTGTCCATCGCATAGTCCATCAGCGGACCTTTCAGCGTGTCGGAAGGGCCGCGCGGGTGGATGTAGATGGTGGCATCATGCGCTTCGGCCGCTTCGAAGATCGGCCAGAACTTGGGATCGTCGAAATATTCGCCGTTGGTGTGGCCGTTGACGACCAGCCCGTTCAGCTTGAGGTCCGTCATCACCCGGTCCACTTCCTTGGCCGCGCGCTTGGGCGAATGCGGAGCGAAACTGGCAAGGCCGGCAAAGCGCTTGGGATACTTGCGGCAGATTTCCGCCATCCGGTCATTCGAAAGTGCGGCCAGCTCGGTCGCGGTGTCGGCATCGAACATCTGCACGCCCGGCGCGGTCAGCGTCAGCAGGTGCATGTCCACGCCATATTCGTCCATCTGCGGAAGGCGCTGGTTTTCGACATCCTTCAGGCCTTCGAGGAAGTTCATCTTGCCATAGCCGGACGTATCATTGTCAGCATCGTAAATGCCGGCAACCAGCAGCTTGTCCGAGCTTTGCGAAGGGCCGCGGGCGACCTTGCGCAATTCCTCGGCGACTTCGGGGATCGACCAGGCTTCTTCACAGGCGATCAGACGGCATTTGCTTCCCATGGTTCTCTCCAATCAGGGATGAAGGGTGCTAACGATAGTAAACCAGCGACCCGAGATATTGAATGAAATCGGCAAAGGCATCGCTTGACGACACCAGCGAAATGAAAGGCTGCGGCAGGACAATGATGGCGGCACCGATCCACACGTTCCGGCTGATCGAGCCATTCGCTCGCCAATGATGCCACAGGATTGCGGCGAGTATCGCGTTCATCGTCATGTAGGTTGCCAGGAACGGTGTTCCCGCCACTCCCAGGCCATAGGAATAGGTGCGGTTGATTCCGGGCATCAGCACGCTGATCGTGGCCAGAAGGATCAGGCTGCGGTGATCAGCCGGCTTGCGCACCGCGCGGATCGCCATGGCAAACAATAGCGCGAAGCTGGGCGGGGCAACCACCGACAGGTAGAAAACCCCGGCGGTGTCGTGATCGACCATGGCCATTTTCCCGAGCTCGCCCGAGGCTGCAATGATCGTGATAACCGCTCCCATGAAGACGACAAGCGTTGCTACCGCGATGCCGAAAGTGCCAAGCGAACGATGCAGCTTCACCTTCTTCACATTCACCAGCAGGGCCTGCACCAGCAGCAGGATCATCCAGGCGAAATAGGCAAGGCCGTGCAGGTGGACGATGGGTGGATCACCGCTGCGCGCGCCGATGGCGGTGGGGTAGAGATAGCTCATCCCGAAACCGGCAAACACGAAGAAGCACATCGCCAGCACCATCCACAGGGGGAAGCTGGGCATGAAACCCTTGCGCACCGCGCCAGTGGGCGGCTTGTTTGCCGAGATGGTCGCCATCCTTATTCCCTCCCCCGAGCGGGCGACCCGTCAGCTCTCAAGGCTCGCGGTGTCCGTCCGACCAGTGCAGCCGCGTTGCAGGTTCCCTGCCGCTCACCGGATTGGCAAAGTGGAACCCCATCGGTGCGATGTGAGGATAAGGCGCGAATGTCTCTCCGCGCAAGGGCGCATCGGGGGCGAATTCGGCAATCACCTCCTCCGACACGCCGAAGCGCGCGCTGCTTTCGGGGTCCGCCGCCATCCAGCCGCTGGCATTGTCTGCCAGCCAGACATAGTCGAGGTCCATGCCGTGGATGCGCCAGGTGTCGTCTTCCTTGATCACCTGGTTCTCGTAAATCCCGCCGATCCATGAAGCACTGGCCGGATCGGTGCCGGAATTCATCTGCATCAACCGCGTTCGGATGAAGGCGCGCATCCCATCCTGCGACACGCTGATGACAGGCTGGGTCTTCTGGTGGATTGCCTGGAATTCATCGCGCGGCCCGCCTTCGCCATAGCGCTGGATCAGGCTGCCGAGCACGCGGTCCTGGCCGATGAAGGTGCCGATGTAGGAAAGCTCCTTCCACCCGTCGCGCGCAAACAAGGCGGCGGTATCACGCCATGCGAACTGGTCGATGTAATAGCCATAGGCATTGGAGACATTCTCTGCCCCATCGAAGCCTTCGGCCATGGCCAGCGCTCCTGTAGTGACAGGCGGCTCGCCCCCTTCCGTTACGGGAGGCGCAAAGATGCCGAGCGCGGAGATAGGCTGGTCAATCGCGCCTTCGGGATAGGCCATCGTGCCTTGCGACATCGCCCTGTCCGGCCCCGCGCCTTCGGGCCACGACAGGTCCGGGCTGATCGGGCTGGCCCAGCCATCCGCATAGTTTGCCCGCATGAAGGGGATGCGTAGCAGGCTGGCAATGCGCCAGCGCCCGTCTTCCTCGCGCATCAGCACGAAATGGTTGAGCGTGGCAGACCAGTAACCCTCGCCGCCGTGCTGCCCGGTCATGCCGATTTCCACCGCTGACACGCTCGCCACGCGGGCATCAGCGGTGATAATGACCTTGGGCATCAGCTGCGGATGATCGTTCAGCTCGCCATAATCGAGGCCCGCTTCGCCAAACCGCGCAAGGAAGCGGCGCACCCCGTCCTGACCTTCCCAGCTGCCCTGCCCGTGCACCACCACGCGGGCATCGCGATAGAACAGATCGACCACGTCATCATACATGCCGCGGTCGAGGTAGTAGCCAAAGGCGTTGGCGATGTTCTGCACCCGGCCATGTTCGAGCAGCAGGCTCGCTTGCCGGTCGATTTCCTCCTCGGTCATGGGTGATGCAGCCTCACGGCCTGTCAAAACCCGGCCAGCCTCGTCCGGCGTATAGTGATAGGGCGCGCGTTCCAGCTCTGCCGCATCGTGGCTCCACCCTTCGGCATAGGGACCATCGAACTGGTGGTAATAGCGCATGTGCGCGATCTTCCACGCGCCATCGAGGCGGACATAGCGGACCACCCAGGTGCCGCCTGCCCAGTCTGCGCTTTCGCCTGCGTGCCCGCTCATCAACAGCTCGTGCCAGCGGCCCGTCGCGCCCTGCCCGTCCGGATCAAGCGTGATCACCGGCGAAATCCACAGGTCGATATTCAGCCTGTCCGGATCAAGGCCCTCCGCCCTGCCGAAGCCGAAAGAATGGACAAGGTCGTCGAGCACTTCGGCCCGCCCCTGGAATTCGCCATGCTGGTATTGCAGCACCACGTCCTCTGTCAGCAGATCGGCCATGTCCTGCCACTGCCCGCGCAGGCCAAGGTGGCCCCAATGCGCCTGCAGGTGCTTGATCTCGCGAATGGCGGTCAGGTCCTCCACGGCGGCCGTTTCCAGCGCCAGGCTGTCTTGCGCTTGCGCGCCAGCAGGCACCAGCAGCAGGGCGGACAGGGTCAGCAGGATGCGGTGAATCAATCGCGTTCTCCAAGGGCCACGGCCTCTTCGTATACGCTGGTATCGATCAATGTCGCCAGTTCATCCCGGCTGCGGGGGACGCGTCCATCCCGTTCGGCAAGCCATTGTTCCTGCACCACCAGCACATCCAGCAGATCGTCGGGAACCGCGGCCAGCCAGCCGTGAGGTTCCCAGCTTTCAACCACGTTCTGCGCGTCGAATTCGCCGGCAACCTGTACCAGCGCCTGCGCGCGTTCAGGATTTTCGCGGATCTCCTCGCTGGCATCGAGGATCGCGCGGATGAACTGCACGATGGCGTTGCGCTTCTCCGGGTCCGCCAGCTTCTCTGCCGTTGTGTTGAGGTTGAACAGCTCGCGGTAGACACCATCACCGCTGAAGGTGACGATATCATCCCCCAGCACCTGCGCGGCATTCTCGCTCTCCGGCTCCCAGATCACCACTGCGTCCACCTCGCGATTGGCCAGCGCCTCGGTCATGCCGGTAAGCGGCACGATGGGGACAGCCTCGATATCGGCGTAGGACAGGCCCTCGCTCTCCAGCATCAGCTTGAAGAAATAGCCTGCGCTGGTCTGCGGTATGGTGGCGACGCGCTTGCCCTTCATGTCGGCCATTGTCTCGATCCCGGCAGAGCGGCGCGCGACCACGCGATAAAGGCCTTCGGTCACGGTCATCACGATGCGCAAGTCGGGATGGTCCACCGAATAGCGCAAAGCCTGCGTTTCGGCATTGGTGGCAAGATCCGCCTCGCCCTCTTCCCCGAAGCCAGGCACGGGCGGTTCACCCACGAGGTTGGCGATGGAGCCCATGCGAATGCTCGCCTCGCCGGGATAATAGTGCTCGGCAGCAAGCAGGACCGGCGCGATCTCGAAGGTCTGCTTGTTGCCATAGATTGCCAGCGGGGCCGGGGCCGGCAAAGGCTCCGGCTCGGCAGAACAGGCGACCAGCGACAATGCGCAACCCAGCGCGACAAACAGCTTCTGCATGATCCCTCCCGAATCCTGCCCGCAAGCCTAGAGACTGCAATCGTTATCGCAACTAACAAACTGCGCATCCGCTTGCCGCCGCGCCTTGCCAGTCCTAGCCTGCATTCCATGGCAAGGCCGGTAACAGCGCAGGACGAAAGCTGGAGCTCGACAGGGCTTGGTCAGCGCGAAGCGATCACCGCCTGGCGAGACTGGGCTGCAAGCACAATCGCGCCAATCGAGGTGGAGGTGTTCGATGCTGACGCCTTTGCGGCACGCTGGGTCAGCCACGGGATAGGCCAGCTTCGCCTGCTGCATATCCATGCGCCTGCCCAGCGGGTGACCCACATCGGCATCGAAGGCGTGGCGATGCGCGCGGCCCCCTCGATCCAGCTGGTCTATGCCCGCGTGGGCGACATGAAGACGACGATGGCAGGCCGCACCTTCAATGTCGCGCCGGGCCATTTCGTGCTGCTCGACAACACGCGCTTCTACCAGATGGAAATGGCCACACCGCACGAATGCATTGACCTGATGATGCCGCAAGGCTGGCTGGAGCGGTACATGCCCGATCCTTCCGCCTTGCTGGGCAGGCCGATGTCTGCCTGCGAAGGCTGGGGCGCTCCACTCGGCGCGCTGCTGGAGACGATCCTCGACGGCGGGCTGGACGATGCGCCGTTGCCGCGCCCGCTGATCGCCGAACAGTTCGGCAGCCTGCTGGCGCTTGCCGCCGGGCTGGAGGACACCGGCGATGCCCCGAGCCAGCAAGGCCGCCACCGCGGGCAGCTCGCCGCACGTATCTTGCGCCGGATCGAGAGCGACTATGCCGACCCGGACCTGTCACCCGAAGTGGTGGCGCGGCAGGTGGGAATCTCGAAACGCTACCTCCAGACACTGCTGGCAGCGAGCGGCACCAGCTTCGTGCAGGAATTGAACGCCACGCGGCTCGACCGGGCGAGCGACATGCTGTCCGACCAGCGCGCCGGTGGCCTGTCGATCTCGGATATCGCCTTTCGCACCGGCTTCCTCGACCCCGGTTACTTCACCCGCCTTTTCCGCAAGCGCTTCGGCATCACCCCGAGGCAGTGGCGCGCAGGCAATGCACCGCAGAGTTGAGCCATGCGCCTAGTTTCATGGAATTGCGCGGGAGCCTTCAGACGCAAACGGCAAGAACTTGAGCACCTCGAAGCAGACTTGCTAATTATCCAGGAATGCGAGGATCCTAGCCAATCAGACCCCGATTTTCTGGCTTGGGCCGGCAATTACCTTTGGCAAGGACCGATCAAGAGCAAGGGTATCGGCATATTTGCAACAAACGGTGCCTCGTTGAAACAGCTCGATTGGATGGATAGCGGCCACAATACATTTCTTCCATTTCGCTTCGCTGATTGCCTCGATGTCCTTGCGGTCTGGACGCAGCAAGGGAACCGATCTGCAGACGCCTACATCGGCCAGTTTTGGCATTACTTACATGCCAACAAAGCGCGAATAAACAGCAACATCCTGATCTGTGGGGACTTCAACAGCAACAGCATCTGGGACAGACCTAGGAGCACCTGCAACCATAGCGATTGTGTTAGGGAACTGGGCGAATTGGGCTTGAGCAGCCTCTATCACCATCAATTCTCAGAACGACACGGCGAGGAAACGCAAGCTACGTTTTACCTGCACAGAAACCGCGAGAAACCTTACCATATAGATTATGCCTTCTTGAATTCAGAACGTCTTGAGGAGGGAGCAGCAAGGCTAAATATCGGCAAGATCGACAATTGGTTGCAGCACAGCGACCACCTTCCGTTTGTCATCGACCTATGAGCCAAGTTGGAGCTGATCACCCCATCGGGGGCATTTCGTCGAAGGTGACACGGCCACCTGCGGGCTGGTCCCAGTGCTGGGCGCGGGTGCAGAACACGGCCATGTTCACTTCAATTGCGGAGGCATCGTCGAGCGTGCCGACGCGCACAATGCGGGCATCGCCCATCACGTGCGGATGGCTCGCCAGCGTGCTGCCGCATTCGCGGCAGAAGCTGCGATCGATCATCGTGCCGCTGCCGCCCGGAGCGCTGTAGGTTTTTACAGGGCCGCTGATCGTGAAGGCATCCCCCGGTACAGCAAGGCCCGTGAGGTGGCCGCTGCCCGATTCCTTCTGGCAATCGAGGCAAAAGCAATCGCCCGCCCACATCGGCTCACCATCGATCAAATAGCGCGTCTTGCCGCACAGGCATCCGCCTTCTGCCTTCATCATGCACTCTCCTGCTGGTTCTTTTCGGAGAGGATGCAGGGCGCACATTGCGCTGGCAAGTGTGCGGGAATGCTGGCAGCCTGCATGATAACTCTTGAACCGTCCTTCGCCGGCTGTACTTTTGCACAATAACGACTTTGGCAAAGAGCTTGACCACCCTCCCCACCTATTACCTCAGCCATGGTGGAGGCCCCTGGCCTTGGATGCGCGCGCAGACGGGCAGCACCTATGACGTGCTCGATGCCTCGCTGAAGGACATGCGCCAGGAGCTGCTGGAGCTGCCCAGGGCAGCGCTGGTCATCTCCGCGCATTGGGAGGAGGATGCCTTCTGCTTCTCCTCAGCAGCGCGGCCGGGCATGATCTATGACTATTACGGTTTTCCGCCAGAGACCTACGAGATCACCTATCCCGCACCCGGCATGCCCAGCCTCGCGGAGCGGGCCCATGCCTTGCTGGCAGAGGGCGGCATCGCCACGCGGCTCGATCCCGAACGCGGCTTCGATCATGGCACCTTCAGCCTGATGCAGGCGATCTATCCCGAAGCGCAGATGCCGATCGTGCAGATGTCCATCCGCCGGGACTTTGACCCTGCCGCACATATCGAGGCAGGCCGCCTGTTCGCCCCCTTGCGCGACGAGGGCGTGCTAATCATCGGCAGTGGACTTTCCTATCACAACCTGCGCGCGATGTTCGGCGGGCAAGGCAACGCGCCCTCGCACGCCTTCGATGGCTGGTTGCAGGACAGCCTCGTTCGGCAGAGTGGGCCGGAGCGCATCGACCGCTTGCTGGACTGGGAACGCGCCCCCGCCGCGCGTCTTGTCCACCCGCGCGAGGATCACCTGATGCCGCTGCACGTTGCACTGGGCGCAGCTGTAGAGGAGACCGCGCAAGTCACCTATCACGAGGATGACTTCATGGGCGGCATCGCTGCGTCCAGTTTCCGCTTCGGCGCTGCCCCGGTTTAACGCCTACAATCGCTTCTGCTTGAAACCAGACAAAATGCCATGCGCTTTTGTCCTATTTAAGATGCGCACGAGTCCTTTGGGACCCGAGGCTTCCTGCGTTAGTTAGTCCATCAAATGAAATAATCCTGAGCGCTTCGGGTCGCGAAGCCAGACAGGATCAGGTTCGGAGAGGAGCCTGGGTGCGCTGCAACTGCCGGCAAAAGGGCAGGGCAGCGCACCTTTTAACCGCTGAAAGGTAATTCCATGAGCGATACGCAAAAGGGTTTTCCCCTGCCCAGTTCGATTAAGGTGGTCCCCGGTACGGAAGAGGCGCAGGCCGCCTATCCCTATTACACCCAGTTCGAGCCGGAAGATGACGAGAAGTTCTGGTTCTACAATTCCATGCATTTCCCCGAGCCGATGCATCATTTCGACATGATCACGGCGGAAGCGGCCTATGTTGCCATGGGCGCTTTCAACACCCGCGTTCACGTGCTGCCGACGGCAAAGGGCGTGGATCATCGCATCATCAATGGCCGCGTCTATATTGGCGGCGTGGTGGTGACCGATCCTGAAGAGATCGCCGAGCGCACCGCCGAATTCCAGCAGCGCGCCTTCTATTATTACGAGCACTGGGAGCGGCTTTACGACCAGTGGAAGGACAAGATGAAGGCGCTGATCGCAGACGCGCAGGCGCTGCCCAGCCCTTCGCTGCCTGATTACGAGCCGCTGGAAACCATCACCGAAGGTGATGCCGTTCCCAAGAGCCACGATTTGCTGAAGATCTACCAGCAGCAGATCGAAGGCTATCACCGCATGTGGCACCACCACTTCGAGTTCCTGCTGCTCGGATACGGCGCCTACATGACGTTCTTCGATTTCTGCAAGAACGCCTTCCCGGAGATTTCCGACCAGGCGATCAGCCGCATGGTGGCCGGCATGGAAGCCGAGATTTTCCGCCCTGACGAAGAAGTGAAGCGTCTTGCCCGCCGCGCTGTGGAGCTTGGCGTGGACCACCACTTCACCAACGACATGGACATCGACAAGGTGCTGGCTGACCTCGATGCCGTGGGCAACGCCGGCAAGGAATGGCTGGGCGAACTGGAAACCAGCCGCGACCCGTGGTTCAACGTGTCCAGCGGGGACGGCTTCTATCACTATCACCGCAGCTGGCAGGATGACCTGTCTCTGCCCTTCGCTGCGCTTCCCGGCTATATCGAGAAGATCAAGGCCGGCGAGAATGTCGAGCGCCCCACCGAACAGCTGATCGAGGAACGCGAGGCTCTGGTGGCCGATTACCGCGAGCTTCTCGACACCGAGGAAGACAAGGCCACATACGACCAGCTGATCACCCTCGCGCACCGCGTGTTCCCCTATGTCGAGGGGCACAAGTTCTACTGCGAGCACTGGTACACCAACCTGTTCTTCAACAAGATCCGCGAATTCGGCCGCCTGCTGCTGGCGCATGATTTCTTCGGTCCGGACGGTGTGGAGGAAGATGTCTTCCACCTCACGCAGTACGAGCTGGAGAGCGCGATCATCGACCTGATGCTGGCCTGGGGTGTGGGCACCATCCCGCGCGGCGTGAAGCACTGGCCCGCCATCATCGCCCAGCGCAAGGCCGCGATCGAGGAGTGGGACAAGCACACCACCCCGCCTGCACTCGGCAATGTGCCTGACGCGATCGACGACCCTGCAATCAACATGCTGTGGGGCATCACCCGCGAGAACCTCGACAGCTGGCTGGATGACGGGACCGAAAACGAGAAGGAACTGAAGGGCTTTGCCGCCTGTTCCGGCGTGGTCGAAGGCCCTGCCCGCGTGGTCAGGTCGGTCAGCGAGATCGGTCGCATCCAGCAGGGCGATATCCTCGTCTGCCAGGTTACCAACCCGACATGGTCTCCCATCTTCCAGAAGATCGGCGCAGCGGTGTCCGACATTGGCGGTTCGATGAGCCACATGGCCATTGTTGCCCGCGAATACGGCCTGCCCGCCGTGGTCGGCACCGGCAAGGCCACCACGCTCATCAAGGACGGCCAGCGCATCCGCGTGGACGGCGGCAAGGGAACCGTCACCATCCTCGATGATGAACCCGCGCTGGAGGACGCATGATCCATGTCTGATGCAGTTGCATGGTTCGCCGATGTCGGCATCAAGGATCGCCCCACCGTGGGCGGCAAGGGCGGTTCACTGGGTGAGCTGACCCAGGCAGGCATCACCGTGCCGCCGGGCTTCGTGGTCACCGTTTTGGCCTTCGAGACATTCCTCGAAGCGCTGGAAGCGCGTGAGCCGATCCGCCCGCTGGTCGAGGCGCTCGATCCTACAGACCATGGCGCCGCGACGAAGCTCTCCGAGCAGTTGCGTGCCCGCGTGATGGAAGAGAAGATGCCTGCCGAAGTGGAACAGGCGATCATGGCCGCCATGCGCGAGCTGTGCCCCAATGGCGAGCCGGTTGCCGTGCGCTCTTCCGCCACCACGGAAGACGCGGACGATGCCAGCTTTGCCGGTCTTCAGGACACCTTCCTGTGGGTGCTTTCGCCCGAAGACATGGCGCACCGCGTGCGCGAATGCTGGGGCAGCCTCTATTCCGTCGAAAGCATGACCTATCGCCGCAAGCAGGGGTTCCCCGAAGACCAGGTTGCGATGGCCGTGGTGGTGCAGCAGATGGTCGACGCACGCTGTGCTGGCGTGATGTTCACCCGCTCGCCGCTGACAGGAGACAAGTCCGTGATCGCCATCGAAGGGGCCTGGGGCCTCGGCAGTTCGGTCGTCTCGGGCGAAGTCACGCCAGACAAGTGGGTGATGGGCAAGATCACCGGCGAAATCTCGCAGCGTGACATCTCGGAAAAGCACGCCAGGCAGATCCCTGCTGAAGGTGGCGGCATCGTCGAGGTGGAAAACGAAGCGGACATCCGTTCTGCCCCGTGCCTGACGGACGAACAGCTTGAAGGCCTGCGCCAGGTCGGTCGCCAGATCGAGAAGCATTACGGCAAGCCGCAGGACATCGAATGGGCATTGGACAAGGACGGCAATATCCTGCTGCTCCAGTCCCGCCCCGAAACCGTGTGGGCCGCCAAGGATGCTGTGGCCAAGCCCGTGGCCAAGCCGGTCGATAACCCCATGGCCCATGTGATGAATATCTTTGGAGGCAGGAAGTGAGCCGACTGACCGGCAAGGACATTGCCGAGATTGCCAAGCTGCTGGATGAAAGCCAGTTTACCTCGCTCAACCTGCAGATGGGCGAGTTCAAACTGCGCATCCGCCGCGATGGCGGCGGCGGTGGCCGCTATTATGACGATGCTGGCGATGATGACGCTGCTCCGGCACCGGCACCGGCTGCAACGCCTGCGCCCTCGCCTGCCCCTGCGCCCGCAGCGGCTGCAGCAGCTGGTGCTGGCGAGCAGGACGTGGTCGCACCCCTGCTGGGCAATTACTATGCCGCGCCGCGTCCGGGCGAGGACCCCTTCGTGGCGGTGGGCGACACTGTTGGGCCAGATACGACCATCGGCATTATCGAGGTTATGAAGCTGATGAACCCGATCCGCGCAGGTGTGGCCGGCACGATCACCGCAATCCTGGCTGAAAACGGCAAGACCGTAGAAGAAGGCCAGGCCCTCGTCCGCGTGAAGGTGAGCTGACATGGCCAAGGTCGATATCGTCGAAACGAGCCTGCGCGATGGCAACCAGTGCCTGTGGGGCGCACTGGGCGTGGATACCGCCAAGACGCTGACCATCGCGCCCGCAATGGAGCGCGCCGGATACCGCGCCATTGATTTCACCACCTCCACCCACATGGGCGTGGCGGTGCGATACAAGCAGGAAGACCCGTGGGAACGCATCCGCGGCATGGCGGAAATCTGCAAGAACACCCCGCTGCAGTTCCTGTCCACCGGCTTCCGCTTCATCGCGTGGGAAACCGCGACGCCCGAATTCATGGAACTGGCCTTCCGCACGCTGGCGACCAACGGCATCCGCCGCTTTGCGCTGGCCGATCCGATGAACGACGCCAAGGCCAACACCGAAGTGGCCAAGCTGGTCAAGCGCAACGGCGGCGATCAGGTGGTTGGCGCGCTGGTCTATTCGATCAGCCCGATCCACGACGATGCGCATTATGCCGAGGCTGCCCGCACCATGGCCGCCAGCCCTGATATCGATGCGCTCTACATCAAGGATCCGGGCGGCCTGCTTACTCCCAAGCGCGCGCAGACGCTGATCCCCGCGATCCTCGCCGAGATTGGCGACAAGCCGCTGGAACTGCACAATCACTGTACCATCGGTCAGGCAGAGCCTGCCTGCCTCGAAGCCGCCGAGCTTGGCATTGCCGCGGTGCAATGCGCCAGCGGCGGCGCGGCAGACGGCACCAGCAACCCGCCGATCATGCGCATGATCGCCAACCTTCGCGCGCAGGGCCACACGGTCGACATCGATGACGAGGCGGCGCAGGAAGTGGCGGACTTCTGGACCGCGATGGCCGAGGCGGAAGACCTGCCCACCGGCCGCCCGATGGCGTTCGATGCGGCCTATTACCAGCACAACCTGCCCGGCGGCATGGTCGGCACCATGCGCCGCCATCTGAAGGACCAGGGCGTGCCTGAGCTGGAAAGCGCAGTGATCGAGGAAATGGGCCGCGTCCGGCAGGAACTCGGCTGGCCCATCGTGATGACGCCGTTTGCCCAGATGCTGCAGACGCAGGCGATGATGAACGTGACGAACGAGGCCAATGGCAAGGAGCGCTGGTCGATCATCCCGGACGAGATCATCCGTTTCGCCATCGGCAAGTTCGGCCGTCCCAATGCACCGGTCGACGAAAACGTGATGGACCGCATAATGGCCAATCCGCGCACGAAGGAGCTGGAAGCCGAAACCGGCATGGCTGACCTCAAGACCTTGCGGAAGAAGATCGGCGAAAACCTGTCTGACGAGGAATTCCTGCTGCGCGCCACCATGCCCGCAGACCTGGTCAACGCGATGCAGGATGCCGGCCCCGCCCCGCGCGAATATGATCCCGATACCGTGGCAGTGATGAACCTGCTGCGCGAAGTCCTCTCCCGCCGCGACGTCGATAGCTTCGGGCTGGAGAAGGAAGATTTCAAACTGGAAGTTTCTGCATGACGCTCAACCGCAAGCCCAAGGGCTTCATGTTCGACCTGGATGGCACGCTGATCCTCTCCAACCGCAAGCTGGGCAGCTATGACGCGATCCCCGGCGCAGCAGAGGCTCTGGGTGAGCTCGACCGGCTCGGCATTCCCTGGCTCGCGCTAACCAACGGCAGTGCTTATGCCGCCCGCGTGCAAGGCCCGCGCCTGCGCGATGCGGGCGTTCCAGTGCCGGACGAAAAGCTGTTCACGCCCAACAGTGTGGCGGCAAAGGTGATCGCGGATCGCGGCTATTCCAACGTCCTCGTCCTCGGCCTTGAAAGCGTGGCTGAAGCGCTGAGCGAAATGGGCGTGTCCTGCTCCATGCTCGGTGATGATGACGCAAAGCATGCCGATGCGGTCTATGTCGCATGGCATCCCGATTGCGTGATGGACCACATCCATCTGGGCTGCGAGCGGGTGATGGATGGCGCAGCCTTCCTCTCCGCGTCCGATGTGCCCTTCTTCGCCACCAAGGAAGGCCGCAGCTTCGGCTATAGCTGCGCCATCAACGGCGCGATCAGCCGCGTGACAGGCGTAGAGCCAGAGCCCACCGGCAAGCCCTCCACTCACGCGATGAACGTGATCGCCGAGACGCTGGGCATCGCCAAGGAAGACGTGGGCGTCGTCGGCGATGATGCCACGGCGGAAATGGAAATGGCAGTGGCCAATGGCGCAATCGGCATCGCCGTCACCTCAGGTTCCACCAGCGCGGAAGAATGGGCCGCCCAGCCGCCTGCCAAGACACCCGACGTGGTGATCGCCAATATCGGCGAACTGGTGAAGGCCTGCGGATTGGGTTAGGCTCGTTGCCGGAGAGGAAACCGGACGATGAGTGCACGCCTGTTCTTGATAGCCGCAGTGCCCCTCGCCGCGCTCTCTTCACAATCGGCCAATGCCTGTTCTTGGTCCTATGCGGAGGGCTATTCTCCCAACGAAATCAAGGAGCGCACCGACGTTGTACAGGTGCGCGGTTCTTTCACATTCGAGGAATTTCGTGGCACTCCGGCTGGCACCGACGACGAGGGGAATCAGCTCTATACCGAAGCCGTGGTCATGGGCCGGATAGAGCGGGGATCTGCCGAATGGCATACGGTCATTAACGCGCCCACCCAATTCGAAATCGATTGTGTCATGCCGGTGCGCGGCCCGATGGCCGATGCGGAAGGCACTTTCTGGCTGGAAAGGGACCGCGCCCTTCGCCGCTGGCGGATCATCTGGTGGGAAGGCGATTATGCGCCGCATGCCGAGCCGGCGCAGCACGACGAAGAAGGCTGAACCCTACGGTGGCGGAGCACCCTTGATGCGTTTCATCTCGACAATGGCGCTGGCGATAGCGGTTGCTGCTTGCGGACAGCAGACTTCAACACCGCTGCATGAGTTGTTTCAGCACGATCTGACGGACGACCGACTGGGTGAGAACTTCGTCGAACGTCTGAATTTCCTGTCCGATGATCCAAGAGAGTTTGTTGCAGAGCTTGAACAAGCAGGATTCAAGGGCGGTTACGGAATTGAGGGTTTCCTCGACGAGGACACCACCTCCTCCTGCCCACGATGGGATTATCCGCAGGATGACACAGGACTTTGGGCACAAGTTCACGCATGCCATATCAAGCAAACTGGCGAGGTCCGCTTGCGCCGCTACGGAGCGAGCAGGAAATCCGAACCACCAGGCCATTTGTGAACCTAGGCAATTGTAATCAATGACATTGGGCTTCTCCGTCAACGAACTTCTTCCCCGCGCGCGCGGCGGCGGGGCGTTGAAGATCGGGCTGGCCAAGCTGGAGGAGCACGAATGGCTGCAGCCGGACCCTGATCTCGATGCGCGTCGCGATGCCTTCGCCGCCCATCCTGATGCGGTGCAGTTGACAGCCGAGGCTGAAGCACCGGGCCGCGAACTGGCGGACATGCTGGGTGTCGACGGCGCACTGCCTGAATCGGCACTCTCTGTGTGGGAGGACATGTGCTTGCTCACCCGCCTCCCGGACGAGGATATCTACCGCCTGATCGGCGCGGCTGTCGCCTTTCCCACAGACTGGCACCCGGCGGACAAGATGGGCCTGCCGATGACCGCGCTCCATGCCCCCATCGACGGCTATGAGGAACAGCTCTCCGCGCCGGTGGATCGCTTCATGGCGAAGCTCAAACCCGGCGCGATCTACGGCCGCTGCAACTGGTTCATTGCGCCAACCGGCCGCCCGCGCTGGATTGCCGACGCACCGCCCGAACAGGCATTCGGCCATGTCACGGCTGAAAACGCTGGCGAAACCCTCTTCATCCGCTCCGAACGCCAGACCCTGCGCCGTTTGCCGCAAACCGGCGCAATCCTGTTCACCATCGGCATCTATGTCTCGCTGCTAAAGGACCTCACGCCAGACAACCTCGCCAAGATTGCCGGAGCCGTCGCCGAGATTGGCAGCGGCGAAGGCGACCGCCGCGGATCGCCGCATTATGCGCAAAGCTTGCGGGTTTTTGCCAAAGGCGCGCGCTGATGGGCAGCTTTCTGATCCGCGCCTTGCTGGTGGCGCTTTGGACCTTGATCATGCCCGTTCTGGCCTTCTGGCCATTGATGATGGTCGGGCTGCAAGTTGAATCCTGCAGGTACCAGGATGATTTTAGCGCTTGTGAAAACTTCTGGCACAGCATGTTCGGCGTGGTGCTGTTTGCGGTCTGCCTACTGTGGCTTTGCGTAACACTCGTCATTTGCCTCAAGGACGTCGATTGACGTCTATGGCAACAAGCGGCTTTGCCTGACCTGCCCATCACGCTATCCTTGCCGCGAGAACGGATGGGGAGAAGGACTGCAATGAAGGCTGGATTGTGCCTTGCAAGCGTGTTGGCGCTGGCCGTCCCGTCCGCAGCTCTGGCCTGCTCCTCCATTTCCACTGAGCGCGCGATCCGTCTGTCCGACGCAGTCATGGACGGACATATCACCTGCGACCGTGAGGCAGACGAATGCGTTCTGCGCGTGGAGACGATCTACAAGATGGAAGGCCTCACCCGCCTGCCGCCCAGCCGCATCACGATCAGGGCCGGATATCGCGATCTGGAAGCCATGTTCGCGCAGGACTTTTTCAACATGTGCTCCATGCCCTTCGCCCCTGAGGAAGAGCAGTTCTACGGTCGCTTCTTCATGAACCGGCGCGACGGCGGCTATCACATCTGGTCTTATGAGCAGCCCGAAGAGGGCGAGGACCTGTCCGAAATCAACTGAAAACCCTCAAGCAAGAGACGCAACATGACCCAGCAAAAGCTCGAAACGCTCACCATCCACGGCGGGCAGCAGCCTGACCCGACGACCAACGCGCGGATCACGCCGATCTACCAGACGGCGAGCTATGTCTTCAACGATGCAGAGCATGCGGCCAACCTGTTCGCGTTGAAGGAATTCGGCAATATCTATAGCCGCATCATGAACCCCACGGTGGATGCGCTGGAGAAAAAGATCACCGTGCTGGAAGGCGGCGTGGGAGCGCTGGGCGTGGCATCGGGCCATGCCGCGCAGCTGATCACCTTCCACACGCTGATGGAGCCGGGCTGCAACATCGTGGCTGCGCGCAAGCTCTATGGCGGATCTCTGAACCAGCTGGGCGAGGCGTTCCGCAAGTTTGCCTGGGACGTGAAGTTCGTCGATGCGGACGATCCCGCCAATGTCGCTGCGGCCTGTGATGACAAGACGCGCGCTGTGTTCATCGAAAGCCTCGCCAATCCCGGCGGCGTTGTGCAGGATATCGCAGCCATCGCCAAAGTGGCGCATGACGCGGGCGTGCCGCTGGTGGTGGACAACACCATGGCCAGCCCCGCCCTGTGCCGCCCGATCGAACACGGCGCGGATATCGTTCTGCATTCGACCACCAAGTTCCTGAACGGCCACGGTAATTCCATCGGCGGGCTGATCGTGGACAGCGGCAAGTTTGACTGGCGCGCGCAGGGGGACAAGTTCCCCAGCCTCACGCGGCCCAATGGCTCTTACCATGGAGCAGTGCTGGTCGATGCGCTGGAGCCGGTTGGCCCCATCGCCTTCATCATCGGTTGCCGCGTGCTGGGCCTGCGCGATCTCGGCCCGGCCATGGCACCGCAAAACGCCTTCTACACGCTCACCGGCATGGAAACGCTGGCGCTGCGCATGGAGCGGCATTGCGAGAATGCGCAGAAACTGGCCGAATGGCTCAAGGCCCATCCCAAGGTCGAGTGGGTGTCCTATGCCGGCCTGTCAGACGATCCGTACAACGCACTGTGCCAAAAATACCTCGGCGGCAAGGGCGGCGCGGTGTTCACCTTCGGCGTGAAGGGCGGGTTCGAGGCCGGTGTGAAGCTTGTTTCCGGCGTGGAGCTGTTCAGCCACCTTGCCAATATCGGTGACACCCGCAGCCTGATCATCCACCCGGCCAGCACCACACACAGCCAGCTTGGCGAGGCGGAACTGGTGGCAGCGGGTGCAGGGCCGGACGTGGTGCGCGTGTCCGTTGGCATCGAGCATATCGACGATATCATTGCAGACATGGAACAGGCGCTGGCGGGGATTTGATGGCTGTGCCCGAAATGCGATCACCAGATGGCCGCCTCTTCCGGCGGAGGGTGCTTGCCGTCTTAGCCTTGCTGGCCTTGTCGATCCCTGTCAGCTTCGGAATCTACACGGCCCTTTTTGGCTTCGGCTTCGCGATCAATCGCTTCTATTTCCCTGAGACCATGGAGTATGTAGATCGCTTTGTTTCCTACATCGTCGGCGTAACCTGGGTGGCGACATTCTCGACAATGTCGTCAATTTTCATGTTTGTTCTGATGCGCAAGAAGGCCAGACAAAACCATGTCTAACAGCCACATCTTGAATGTAATTGCTGCTTTCCGAGGCGCCGTGCAATGACCTTCGACTACCACGCCTATATCGACTGCTTCCTCACCGGTGACGACGAGGCGCTGGTCGAGCGCTTCTTTGCAGAAGGATGCGAAATGCATTCCGGCTCCGGCGTTCGTCGCGGCAAGGACGGGATGCGAGAATTCCTCAATTGGGCGCATGATGGCGTGCGCGAATGCCCGCGTATCCAGAGCTTCGTGCAGACCGAGGATCAGGTCTTTGCCGATATCGACATGGATTTCCATGCCACCGAGCATCGCCCGAACTTCCCCTTCGGTGAGATGCATCCCGGAGACACCATAACGGTTAAGTTTCTTGCCCGATATGACCTCGACGGTGAAGGCAAGGTGACCAAGCTCGTGACCGCTGCATGGCCACCTGAGCAGGGGGTGACGAAACTGCCACCGCTGGGCGGGCATCCCAGCCAGCTGGCCGCCTATCGCGCCTATGCCTCTGCCTTCTCCAATGGCGATGCGTCGCGCTACACCCGCTTCTACACCGATGACGTGGTGCTCGACCTCTCAAGCCTGCCGCCCATCGAAACGGCAAAGGGCATCGCCGCTTTCTACGATGTCATGTTCCAGTCCGTGCGCGAGACGCTGACGATCCACACGATCGACGCGAATGACGAGCGGATCGAGGTCGATTGCACCAGCACCTTCACCGCCATCGAGGATGCGCCCGATTTCGTGATCGGCGCATTGGCGAAGGGCGACAGCGTCGATGTGCCCATCCTCGCCAGCTACACCCTGCGCGACGGATATATCTGCAAGATCCACACGCGGCGCGGCGGAGATCCGGTGTTCAACCGCGCTGGCTGAGCAGTTCCTCGGCCCGCGCAAGATCGGCAGGCTCATCAATATCCAGCAGCATTGACGGATCGGCATCCACGCGGCGGACCCCGGGATCACTGGAAAGCAGCGCGCCTGCCCCCGCATCGCCCTTCAGTGCTGCCGCCTGCGGCAAAAACCGTGGTTCGATGAGCGCTGGCACGCCAGCCTTGCCGCCGCGCCATCCGGTCGCCGTGCTCTTGCCGCCATCGAGCAGTTGCGCGATGTGCAGCGGCTCCACCAGCGGCATATCCGCCAGCAGCACCAGTAGCGGTCTGCCCTGCGCCATGGCGCGACCTGCAGCAGCAGCGATGGACGTGCCCAGCCCTTCCTCCGCCTTGGGGTTTGCAACGCACGGCCAGCTGCTTTCGCTGGCAAAAAGCGGAATATCCTCGCTCACCACAATAAGGCCGGGCGCCAGCCCCGCGCCCTCCACCGCATCGAGCACCCATTGCCCCACGCGCTTGCCTGCCAGCATGGCATCCAGCTTGCCGCCGCCGAAGCGGCTTGCGCTGCCTGCCGCCAGCACCGCCACCAGCGGAGAACCATCGGGCGGAACGCAGCAACTCATCGCTTGGTCCGGGCGTGCGGGTGAATCGCCTCATATGCGCCGACCACCGAGGCAAGGATCGACAGCGCCAGCGCCACCGGTTCGCGGCTGTGCTGCACCACGCCGATGGGGCTGGCGATGCGCGCGATCTGCGCCTCGCTCACGCCCGCTGCCAGCAACCGTTCGCGGCGTTCCTCGCGCGCGGGCTTGCCGCCCTGTGCGCCGATGAAGAAGGCCGGCGTCTCCAGCGCCCATTGCAGGATCGCCTGTTCCCATTCGTGATCGTGGAACAGCAGGATCACCGCCGTCCAGCGGTCCACTTCGATGCCGCCCGGCGCGCGCCCCAGTGACAGGCCGTCCGCACCGTCCTTGCTGAAGGTTTCGACAGTCAGGCCCGATGCGCGGCCGAGCATGGCCAGCGCGTCCAGTTCCGGCCCTTCGCCAAACAGAACCAGCCGCAGCGAGGGGACGAAGTGACGGACAGGCAAAGGGCCTTGCGGCAAGGCGAGGCTCGCCTCTCGCCGTTCGCCCAGCCCTTCCAGCACCGCCACGCATGCCGCATGGTCCGGCGCCGGATCGACAAGGATATCGAGCCCGCTGCCGCAGGGCAGGCGAAAGTCGATGATGGGGGAGCCTGCCCCGAAACGCATGACACGACGCTCACCGCCGGACAGCACTTCAGTAGCCAGCTGCTTCTCGAGGCACCCGTCTGCCAGGCTGCCGGTTACGGTGCCATCAGGCGCAACCGCCAGTTGCGCGCCAAGCCGGCGCGAGAAGCTGCCGTCGATTTCCACGATGGTGCACAAGCCAACGCCCTGCGTGCAGGCAGCGCGCAGGGCGTCATGATCGCTCGCAAGCGAAGAGGGGCTGGCAGGCTTATTCAGGCCATTGTTCCCGTGGCAGGCCCATGATCAGCGGAGCTTCCTCGCCGCGAAGCTCAACAAAGGCGACCATCAGGTTGATGAGCGCGCGCGACTTCGGGCTGCCGCCATATTCGAGGCCCGGCAGCACTTCGGTGCCAAGGAAGATGGCAAAGCCCGGATTGGCCGAGAGGGTTTCCAGCGCATCACGCTCTGTCCCGCCGGCCTGCAGCGTCTGTTCTGCCACCTGCACCAGAGCGCGGTTGAAGTTCATAAAGCTGTGAAATTCTTCCCAGGTGGACACGTCGCCATGACCCTGGATCACGTGGTCCACACCGTCGATGCCGTAAACCGCTGCAGTCAGCGTGGTCGGCGTTGCCAGAATCGAACCGCCAGAACCGGGATCGATCAGCGGAGACATGTGCCAGGCATAGATATCGCCAGCAGCCATGGTCCGATCTTCGGGGAATACCACGAAGGCATCGCCATCGGTGTGGCCCGCGCCAAAGTGATACAGCTCGATCCGGTCAGCACCTTCGCCGATCTGCATGTAATTGGTGAAGCTGCGATCAACTTCGGACACGCCGAAGGGGCCGCCTTCCGCTTCCATGCGCTTCTCGGAATTGACGTGCGCCACCACTTCGATGCCGTCGCCATCAAGCTCGTTGTTGGATCCCATGTGATCAGGGTGCGAATGGGTGTTGATGATCATGCCGATGGGCAGATCCGTCACCTTGCGCACTTCAGCCAGGATCTGTTCGCCGGAATTGGGCAGCTTGGTATCCACCAGCACCACGTCATTATCCCGGATGAACACGGTGGTGTTCCCGCCCGCGCCCCAGATCTTGTAGACATTGCCGTTGACCTGCTCGATCTCGGTAATGCCGGGCAGGCCCTGCGCAGTCACGCCCACTGCGGTGATGCCGCTTACAACCAGGGCACCAAGTACCGCCAAACGTTTCATGTTCCTGCTCCCGTCAGAAAAACTCTCTGCACGAACCAATAGGCACCCGCTGCCATCACCGCAAGCGAACCAATTGTCGCTATCTGTCGCGCCCGCTTCTCGCTGCGCTGGCGGACAAGATGGAGGAGATATGCGGCCGCCAGCACAATCACCAGCTGGCCAATTTCCACGCCCAGGTTGAAGGCAAACAGCGAGAGCGCCAGCTGCCCGTCTGGCAAGCCGAATTCCTTGAGGACATAGGCAAAGCCGAAGCCGTGGATCAGGCCGAAGACGAAGGCGATGATCGCGCGAAAATCCTTGCCCTCGCCGCGCAGCAGATTGTCTGCCCCCACCACCACGATACTCAGCGCGATCAGCGGCTCGATCACGCTGGCGGGGATCACGACGAGGTCCAGAGCGGCAAGCGAAAGGGTGACGGAATGGCCGATGGTGAAGCTGCTGACGATAATCGCCAACCGCCGCCAGCTGCCGCCAAGCAGCATCAGGCCGATGATGAACAGGATGTGGTCCGGCCCGATCATGATGTGATGCACGCCAGAAGGGATGAAGGTGCCCAGAACGGCCAAGGCCCCCGCCGTGGTGCCGGCGAAATGGGTGCGCACCTCGGGATCGCCGGCAAGGATCCATTGCTGGCGGATTTCGCCGTCTTCCCAGATGTTCACGAAGGTCTGGTGCGCCGGGTCATAGGGAAAGAGTTGCGCCTCGACTTCCAGCGCCGAGGGGACCTCTCCAGCGATGGTGAACTCCATCCGCAACGCGTCATCGCTCTCCACCGCGGAGATGGATTGCCATTGCGGATCAGGCAGCTGGCCGCCGCCGATCTGCATGCGGCGCTGCATGATCGAGGCGATCTCACTGTATTGTTCACCCAACACACGCTGGTCGAGAAGAGTCGCCGGTTCGTCCAAATCGAGTTCATGCGCCACGTCGATGGCGTGCACCGTCAACGCGCCTTCAATGCCCTGTTCAGACAAGCGCAGGTCAAGATAGCTGAACGGCGCGGGATGCGCATTGGCCGGTGTGACAAACAGGCAAAGTGTCACCAGGGCCATTGCAAGTCCCGACAACAGGCGTTGCGCAGAAAGAACAGGTGCGGAAGAAAGTATCATGCTCAACAACTTACAGTGGATAAGGCAGCACAGCGCTCTATTGCGGTCCACCACAAGGCTGCAATTGGAACAAGCTTGCGGTGTATCGCAAGCTGTTTCCGCGTGAGGGTTGGGAAACATTGGCTTTGGGGGGTTCGCGCTTCATCATGCAGGGTAAGTACCTGAAGACTGGTGCATTGTCCTTTGCGCTGTTGGCATCTGCGTGCGCGCGACCCGATATGGCTGCGCCCGAAGCAGCCGTCGCCGTGCCGCAGGACTGGGCACTGAGCGACCCTGCCCCCATCGCCGTGGATATCACTGAATACTGGGTCCTGCTGAACGATCCGCTGCTCAACCAGCTTGTGGAAAGCGCAATCGCAAACAACCTCGACCTTGCACAAAGCGCGGCGCGGCTGGACCAGTCGCGCGCGCAGCTGGTGCAGGCGCGTGCGTCCTATCTGCCGACAGTGACCGCAAGTGGCGGCGTGAGCCGCGACCTTGGCGATTTCGCGCCGGACAAGTTCGCCTTCAGCGTTGGCGCTGATGCCAGCTGGGAAGCGGATCTGTTCGGCCAGATCAGCGGCACCGTGGCCGCAGCAGAAGCAGATTATGCCGCCGCCGGTTATTCACTGGCAGATCTGCAGCGCCTGATCGTGGGCCAGGTCGCCATCGCTGCCGTCAATGCCCGTTCGTTGTCGCAGCAGCTGGAAATTGCCCGTTCCACGCTCCGCTATCAGGATGACAATTTGCAGATCGAGCGCTGGCGCAACCAGGCAGGCCTTGTCTCCAGCCTCGATGTCGAACAGGCGCGCACCCAGCGGGCACAGACAGCCGCCACCATACCGGCGCTGGAGGCTAGCCTTGCTGCCACCGCCAATTCCATCTCCACCCTGATCGGAGAGCCGCCGGGCCGGGTCTACGAGGCTTTCCTCTCGCCTGAAGAAGTGCCCGTGCCGGTGCAGCTTTCCGGCTTCGAAGCGCCTGCCGAAGTGCTGCGCCGCCGCCCTGACGTGCGTAGCGCCGAAGCCAGCCTGATCGCCTCCACCGCACGCATCGGCGTGGCCCGCGCGCAATTGCTGCCGCTGCTGCGCCTTTCCGGCAATGTCGGCACCAGTTCGCTGGGCATCGGCAATCTGTTCGACGTGATTACATCAGGCATTTTCGCCAGCGTAAACCAGCTGATTTTCGATGGCGGACGCACCGCCGCCCAGATTGACAGCGCAGAGGCCGCCGCACGCGGCGCGCAGGCTGCCTGGGAGCAGGCAATCCTTGCCGCGCTGGAGGATGTGGAGAGCGCCGCGGTGGACCAGCGCAGCGCCAACCAGCGCGTGGCCATCAATGAAGAAGCGCTGGATGCGGCCACCAATTCCGCCATCCTCGCCCGCAGCCAGTACCAGGCAGGCCTCGCCGATTTCCGCACGCTGCTGACCGCCGAAAACAGCCTGCTTTCCGCGCGCAACCAGCTGGTTGCAGCCAAGGCCGACAGGGCCAGCGCCTTCATCCGCCTGACACAGGCGCTTGGCGGCGGATGGAGCGCGCGAGATTTCCCCCTGCCCGCCAATGACAGGACACAATGATGAGCACGAGCAACACCAGCAACATGCAGGGCATGGATGATTTCCTGGGCGAGCCGAAAGCGCCGTTCTGGAAGCGCCGGATCGTGTGGATACCGGCATTGGTGCTGGTGCTGGCGCTGATCCTCTATGCCCTGTTCGGCGGCGGCGAAGAGAAGACGGAATACATCACCGAAGATGTGCAGAGCCAGTCGCTGGACCTGATGGTAACAGCCACCGGCAATCTGCGCCCCACCAATCAGGTGGAAGTCGGTTCCGAAGTATCCGGCCGCATCGACGAAGTGCTGGTGGACGTGAACGACTTGGTGACCCGCGGGCAGGTGCTGGCGCTGATCAATACCGACGTGAT
>CAYXTJ010000002.1:0-57311 GCA_964467715.1 uncultured Sphingomonadaceae bacterium | reverse complement strand
GAGGCAAGCGCAAGGGCGCTGGCAGCCAAGGGGGCGAAGGTTGCCCTGTTCGATCTGAATGAGGAACGCGGGCAACAGGTGGCAGCTGATATCTGCGGCACTTTCTGCAAGGTGGACGTGTCGGACGAGGCATCGGTGGATGCCGGTTTCGCTGCTGTGCGCGCAGCCCACGGGCAGGAGCGGGTGCTGGTCTGCTGTGCCGGGATCGGCACTATCGGAAAGACGATTCGCCGTGACAAGGAGACAGGGGCGACCAGCCACCTGCCGGTGGAACTGTTCGCCAAGACGCTGAAGGTAAACCTCGTCGGCACCTTCCAGTGTGTGGCCAAGTCTGCAGCCGGGATGATGACGCTGGACGGGCTTGAGGATGGCGAGCGCGGCGCGATTGTCTGCACCGCCAGCGTTGCCGCGGTGGATGGGCAGATCGGCCAGGTCGCCTATTCCGCATCCAAGGGCGGTGTGCTGGGCATGACCCTGCCGATCGCGCGCGATTTCATGTCCGAAGGCATCCGCATCAACACCATTCTGCCCGGCATCTTCAACACGCCGCTGCTCGCCGGTCTGCCGCAGAACGTGCAGGACGCGCTGTCTGCCTCGGTCCCTTTCCCGAAGCGGCTGGGCAAGCCGGAGGAATATGCCAATCTGGTGATGACCATGGTCGAGAACGGCTATTTCAACGGTGAAGCGGTGCGCCTTGATGGCGGTATCCGCATGGCACCGCGCTGATACCGGCCTGAAGCGGGGAAGGGCAGGCAATGGTGGTCAGGCAATCCGAATGGCATATCGGGGTTATCGGCGGCTCCGGTCTGTACGAGCCGGGAGCGCTCGACGATGCGCAGGAAATCCCGGTCGAGAGCGCATTTGGCGAACCGTCCGGTCCGGTAACAACCGGCTACCTGCAAGGCGTGCGCTTTACCTTCATCGCGCGGCACGGGCCGGGCCACGCTCTGTCGCCGTCGCACGTGAACTATCGTGCGAATGTCGACGTGCTCAAGCGCTGCGGTGTCACCGATGTACTGGCGATCTCTGCCATCGGCTCGCTGCAGGAAGACATGGCGCCGGGTGACTTCGTGGCGGTGGATCAGCTTATTGACCGCACGGCGGGGCGCGAACGCTCCTTCTTCGGCAACGGCATTGTGGCCCATGTACCTATCGCGGATCCGGTCTGTCCTCGGCTCTCGGGCCATGCCGCCAAGGCTGCCGAAAAGGCCGGGGCCAAGGTTCACGTCGGCGGAACCTATGTTGCCATCGAGGGGCCGCAATTCTCCACCCGCGCCGAAAGCCATCTCTACCGCAGCTGGAACGCCCATGTCATCGGCATGACGGCCATGCCAGAGGCGCGCCTCGCGCGCGAGGCGGAGCTTCCCTATGCGCTGCTCGGCATGGTGACGGATTACGATTGCTGGCGCGACGAGACCGCGGATGTGGACGTGACCGATATCCTTGCCGTGATGCGCGCCAATGCGGAAACCGCGCGGGCCACGTTGTCTTATCTGGCAGCAGGCCTTCCCAAGGCCCGCAAGGCCAGCCCGATCGATACGGTGCAGGACATCGCCATTATCACCGCGCCGGACGCGTGGGATCAGGCTGCAGTGTCCCGGCTTGATGCAATTGCACGCCGCAAGCTTGCAAATGTTGCGCGGCAAGGCGACTAAACGACAATGGGTTGCAATAATCGTAAGGAAGTCACAAGGTAGTTGCCTATGCAACCGACAACACCACTTGCCAGATTCCTGCCATACCAGCTTTCGATCACCTCGAACGCGGTCAGCGGACGCATTGCCCAGGAATATCGCCAGCGTCATGGTCTCAGCGTGCCCGAATGGCGCGTGATGGCGGTGCTGGGGGATGCGGGCTCGCTCACCCAGCGCGAACTCACCCAGCGCACGCTTATGGACAAGGTGGCGGTGAACCGCGCCTGCAAGGTCCTGGAAGAACGCGGCCTTGCCGCACGCACGCCCAATGAACAGGATGGCCGTTCGCACCACCTCGGCCTGACCGAATCGGGCAAGGACATGCACGGGCTGATCATGCCGCTTGCAGTCGAAATGGAACGGCGGGTTTTCGCCGGTTTTTCCGATGAGGAGCTGAACCAGTTTCGCTCCATCCTTGAGCGCGTTCGCGTGCAGCTGGATGAAATCGACAGCGACGGGATTGATTCGGGCAACATCGGCGTGGCCTGAACCACCGAGCTGTTTCGGTCCCAAACGAAAAAGGCCCCGCCCGGCATAGGCCTGGCGGGGCCTTTTTGTTTGAACGGTGCGCCCGCGGGCGCCGCGTATCTAGAGCACCTCCCCCACGAAGGCATCCGTGATGGAACATCCACCCGGACCAAGGATCACGATGGACAGCACCGGCAGGATGAACAGGATCAGCGGCACGATCGTGATCACCGGAAGGCGCGCGACTTTTTCTTCGGTACGCATCATGCGCTGGTTGCGGAATTTGGCCGACAGCACGCTCAGGCCGCTGCCAGCGGCGTACCGTAGCGTTCGGTCTGGATCATCGTGGTCACCACGCCACGCACCGCATCGAGGTCCACGCGATAGGCCAAGTTCTGGATGGCGGATGCCGGTACGTAGAATGATGCGATGACCCACAGGCCCGAGGCGGCAATGGTCTCTCCGCAAGGGATGGCGATCTTCTCGCGCTGCTTGCGAATGACGTGCCAGCCACCGAAGACCAGCGTCAGAACGCCGCCCAGCAGGGCCATCATGATCAGCAGGTTGAGGAAGTGTCCCGGCGCAATCCAGCTTGCGGCTCTTGAGATCGGTAAACGCAGCAATAAGCAGTGCGATTGCCAATGCGGCGAGCAGTGCGTACTTGATTGGATCGTCCAGCATTCGAAAATTCCCGAAGGTTCCCCTTGCATTTCGATTGCTAGCGCCCATGGCTTACCAAATAGTAACCAAGGGCGAGGCGTTGATATTCATCACGTGCAGGGGGCATTGCCGTGCAGTTCGATCCCAGGTCCATTCCAGCAGGCGCTGTCGAGGGCCACTGGCAGGCGGCTGACGGGCACAAGGTGCGCCATATCGAATGGCCTGCACGGCCGGATGACGTGCCGCGGCGAGGCGCGATGCTGTTCATGCCGGGGCGGGGGGACGCCTATGAAAAATACCTCGAAAGCTTTGAACGCTGGCGGTTGCAGGGTTGGCAGGTGACTGCGGCAGATTGGCGGGGACAGGCAGCATCGGGCCGTCTCGGTAATGATCCGGTTACTGGCCACATAGATGATTTTGCGTTGTGGGTGGCTGATCTTGCGGAATTCTGGGCCGAATGGGCCAGAAGCCGCAGCGGCCCACTGGTGCTGGCAGGCCATTCGATGGGCGGGCACCTTGTGCTGCGCGCGGCAGCCGAAAAGGTGCTGATGCCCGCTCCCGATGCACTGGTGCTTTCCGCGCCCATGCTCGGCACCCACCCGCTGTTTGTGCCCTTGTGGCTGCAGGAAGCTTCGGCAAAGCTGATGACGATCATCGGCGATCCGCGCCGCCCGGCATGGAAGTGGAGCGAAAAGCCCGGCCAGCTGCCACTCGGGCGCCAGACGCTGCTGACGCATGACGATGATCGCTATGCCGATGAGGGCTGGTGGCGCGAGAATCGGCCCGAGATCGTGATGGGTCCGGGCAGCTGGGGCTGGGTGCTGGCCGCCACAAGATCGATGCGGCTGCTGGATGATCCGGCGATGCTGGCACAAGTGGACATGCCGGTATTCCTGCTTTGCACCGCGCATGACAGGCTGGTATCGGCCCCGGCCTGTCGCCACGCCGCTCGCCACATTCCCGATTGCGAGCTGCTCGAAATGGGAAAGGAGGCCGCACATGAGATACTGCGTGAAGCCGATCCCGTGCGGCTCACGGCACTGGCCGCCATCGATGCATTCCTGGGCAGGGTTGCCGCCAATTGAGTGAAGCCTTCGACATTGTCGTGATCGGTGCCGGCATGGCCGGTGCCAGCATCGCTGCGGAGCTGGCGCCTCATGCCCGCGTCTTGCTGGCGGAGGCCGAGCGTACGCCGGGCTATCACGCCACGGGCAGGTCGGCCGCCTTCTGGGATGAATGCTATGGCGGGCCGGGCGTGGTGCCGCTGACGCTGGCATCGGGCCAGTGGTTCCGCGAAAACGGTTTCCTGCACCAGCGCGGCGCCTTGCATCTCGCCACGGCAGAGCAGCTCGACCAGCTCGATAGGTTCGAGCGGGACTTTGCCGGAACCGGCGTCTCGATCACCCGGCTTGACCGCGCCGCGCTGGAACGGCGGGTGGCGGGCCTGCTGCCGCGCTGGGTGGAAGCGATCTGGGAGGAACACTGCGCGGATATCGACGTGGGCGGCGTGCACCAGCAATACCTTTCGCTCGCGAAGCGGGCGGGCGCAGAGCTGCGCACTGGCCACGCACTTTCCTCTGCGCAATGGGCGGACGGGCAGTGGTCTGTCCATTTCGCCAATGGCGCGCAGGTCAGCGCCGGAATACTTGTGAATGCGGCAGGGGCCTGGGCTGATCCGGTCGCGGAACTTTCCGGTGTGCAGCCGCTCGGCATCATCCCCTATCGCCGCACGGTGGTGCAGCTGCGCGTCGATCCCGCGCCCGACAAGGATCTGCCGCTGGTTCTGGGAATCGACGGATCCTTCTACTTCAAACCCGAGAATGCGCGGCTATGGCTCAGCCCGCATGACGAGACACCCAGCGCGCCGTGCGATGCGGCTGCCGAGGAGCTGGACGTTGCCTTTGCGGTGGACCGGCTGGAGAACGTGGTCGACTGGAAAATCGAGGCGCTGGAGAAGAAGTGGGCGGGCCTGCGCACCTTCGCGCCTGACCGCTTGCCGGTCTATGGCCGCGACGTGCGCCAGCCGGCATTCTTCTGGTTTGCCGGGCAGGGCGGCTTCGGCATCCAGACAGCGCCTGCCGCCGCGCGGCTTGGTGCGCAGCTGCTGCTTGGCCAGCCGCGCGATGACATGACGCAGGGAATTGACGCTGCGCCTTATGATCCGGAACGCTTTTCCTAGGCCGCGTGGACGAATTCCCCGAGGATCACGGTTCGCGTCCGGATTGGTCCTCGAAAGGCGCGGACGCGCAGGAAATGCACCGCATTTTCAAGCGTTCGCAACGCCGCGAGGGCGGATCCGGGCCGAACCCCTCCGGGGCCAGACGAGAAAACCGCCATTTCCGCGTCGCTCGTCCTTGAATATGCCAGCATGTCCTTCGTCCTCGCTCCTTGAACTGGTGGCTTCTCTTCTGGCCGTGACTCCGCGGAATTTGACCACGCGGCCTAGCCAAATCAACGCAAGGCGTTGGGTTCGGTGATCGAATGAATCCGAAGGAGACGGGAAATGGCTCACAAGTTCGAAATCTACAAAGACAAGGCAGACGAATATCGCGCCCGCTTCAGCTACAATTCCGAAGTGATGTTCTCCACACAGGGCTATTCGTCAAAGGCAAGTGCCGAGAACGCCATCGCTTCGATCAAGAAGAACGGCCCGGACGCGCCGATCGAAGACAACAGCTGATCCGATCAGCCTGACGCCACAGGGCGTTAAACGGGCCGGCCAGCCTCGTCAGCAGCATCGCTGGCCAGGCGGTCGGCCCTTTCGTTTTCAGCGTGGCCCGCGTGGCCTTTGACCCATTGCCAGCGCACCTTGTGCGGCGCGACAGCTTCCATCATCGCGCGCCACAGATCGTCATTCTTGACCGGCTGCTTGGCAGCGTTCTTCCAGCCGCGCTTCAGCCATCCGGCAAGCCATTTGGTCATGCCGTCGATCACATAGCGGCTGTCGGTATGCACGGTGACATCGCACGGTTCCTTCAAGGCGTTGAGCGCCTTGATCACGGCCATCATTTCCATACGGTTATTGGTCGTCTCCGGCTCGCCGCCGGACATTTCCTTTTCATGCGCGCCCATGCGCAGGATCGCGCCCCAGCCGCCGGGGCCGGGATTGCCCTTGCAGGCGCCGTCCGTGAAAATGTCGATCCGCTTCATGCGGCAAAGGGCGCATCGCCGCTCGCGGCGTAGAACTGCATCCGGCGCACGAAATCCATCGGGTCCTTGCGCGTTACCAGCGCATCCACCGGCGTGTTGAGCCAGTCAAACGCGCGTGTGGAGACAAAGCGCATCGCAGCTCCCTGTGCCAGCATGGGCAGGGCGGCGCGCTCTTCTGCGGATAGCGGGCGCACGCTTTCATAGCCTTGCATAAGGGCGGTGGCGATTTCTGGGCGGAAGCTGCGGCCGTGGTCAGCAAAACACCATGCCGCGTGAGTCACCGCCATGTCATAGGCAAAGAAGTCCGTGCAGGCGAAGTAGAAGTCGATCAGACCCGAAACCTTGTCTCCCAGCATCAGCACATTGTCCGGGAACAGGTCTGCATGGCACACTCCGCTGGGCAGGCCTTCGGGCCATGCGCTTTCGAACGTTGCCAGCGCTTCTTCCACGATTGCCGGCAGAGCGGGGTCGATCCGGGCGAGGCCTTCCGTACCGCAATCGCGGATCAGTTCGCGCCATGCGGCAGGGCCCATGGCATTGGGCCGCGTGGCGTAATCTTGCGAAGCGATGTGCAGTTCTGCCAGCGCCTTGCCCACCGCTTGGGCCTGTGCCGGTTCGGGCCGGTCGATGGAAACGCCGGGCAGGAATTCGATCAGCGCCACCGCCTTGGGCTCGCCCGCCACATTGGTGATCATGCGGTGCCTTGCGCCGTTCCTGTCGTGGATCGTCGCCGGGACCGGGCAGCCCTTTTCTGCCAGCAGGTCCAGCAGCCCAAGGAAGAAGGGCAGGTCCTCCAGCTCGATGCGGAATTCGTACATCGTCAGGATGTAGCGCGCACCATTGCCGTCGCTGCCGGTCGTCTCCAGCAGCCAGTTGGAATTGGACACGCCTTCGGCAATGCCCTTGGCGGACACCAGCTCGCCCACGTCATAATGCGCGATAAGATCGGCGAGGTCCTCTGCCGACAGGTGCGTGTAGACTGCCATGGGAAGCCTAGTCGGTCAGCTGCCGTGGAAGCTTGAAGACCATCTTCTCCTCCGCCGTGACCAGCATGCGTTCGCAGACCGTGCGGAACTCGCCCAGCTTTGCGATCACTTCGCGCACCAGCGTTTCGGGGGCAGAGGCACCGGCGGTCAGGCCGATGGTCTCGACGCCGTCCAGCCAGCTTTCCTCGATCTCGTTGCCGCGCTGGATCAGCTTGGCCGGCGTGCCGGAACGATCGGACACTTCCACCAGCCTGAGCGAATTGGATGAATTGGGCGCACCGATCACCAGCGTCAGGTCAGCAGAAGGCGCAATTTCCTTCACCGCTGCCTGGCGGTTGGAGGTGGCGTAGCAGATGTCCTCTGCCTTGGGGGCGACGATTTCGGGGAAACGCTCAGTCAGCGCCTTGATGATTTCCGCCGTGTCATCGACCGAAAGCGTCGTCTGGGTGAGGTAGGAAAGCTGCGTGCCTGCCGGAAATTCCAGCGTTGCGACATCTTCCACGGTTTCCACCAGCGTCATTTCGCCATCCGATACCTGCCCGAAAGTGCCAATCACTTCCGGATGACCCTTGTGGCCGATGAACAGGATATGCCGCCCGGCCTCGATCTGGCGTTCGGCCTGACGGTGGACCTTGGATACCAGCGGACAGGTGGCATCGACATAGATCATCTCGCGCCGCTCTGCCTCGGCAGGCACGGACTTGGGCACGCCATGAGCGGAAAACACCACCGGCACACCTTCGGGAACCTCGTCCAGTTCCTCCACGAAAATCGCGCCCTTGGCGCGCAGGCCGTCCACCACATAGCGGTTGTGCACGATCTCGTGGCGCACGTAGACGGGCGCGCCGTAGCGTTCGAGCGCGCGCTCCACGATTTCGATCGCACGGTCCACACCGGCGCAGAAACCGCGCGGTGCGGCAATCAATACAGTCAGCGGCGCTTTTTGCGTATCCGCACTCGTCTCGGGAAAGGGGGCGTTCATATGGGGCCTCCTAGCTGTTGTCGCCGTCATGGGAAAGAGGTAGGGCACCTTTCAAGATAAGGATTCAAGGACCGGGAATGAAGCTTCGTAACGCAATTGTTGTCGCCGCCTGTGCTGCTGCTGCCCTTTCGGGCTGCAAGTCAGAAGGCGATATCGTGGTGGAACAGGGCGTTGGCATCACCGCGCTGCGTTCGGTCTGCCCGGCTGTGGGCATTGCTGACCATACGGGCGACATCACGGTATTCTCGCCCGCTGGCGCCACCACGGCAGATGCGATCGACGTGACGGCGGTGATCACCAATGTGCGCACCAGTTGCGATGATTCCGACGGCGAAGTCTATTCCACCGCCACGTTTGACGTGCGCGCCATGCGTCGCGACACGCGCGGTGCACGCACTGTCGAGCTGCCGTATTTCGGCACTGTGCTGCGTGGCGGCGATGCCGTTATCGCCAAGCGTGTGGGCACGGTTTCGCTGACCTTCGCCGATGGCCAGGAACGCGCCGTGGCAACCGGCACCGCCGGGGCCGTGGTCAACCGATCCGAAGCCACGCTGCCTGCCGATATTCGCAACATCATCACCCGCACGCGACGAGCAGGCGACGATGATGCGGCGGTTGATCCGCTGACTCGTCCGGAAGTGCGCGCGGCTCTGGCCCGTGCTTCTTTCGAGCTGCTGGTCGGCTTTCAGCTGACCGAAGACCAGCTGGCCTATAACGCCACGCGCTAATCCCCTCAGCCCGGTCGGGAAAACACCCGCTTTCCCGGTGGGCGCAAACAGTCTATCGGCCCCGACATGTCTGAGAACCAAACACTTTACGCCGGTTTTTCGGCGAAGATCGATGCCATCCTCGCGGCGCTGGAAGCAGAAGCCGTGCTGCCTGCCGGTTGCCCGCGCAGCAATGTGAGCGTGGAGCCGCCGCGCGATGCAACGCATGGCGATCTTGCCACCAATGCCGCCATGGTGCTGGCCAAGCAGGCCAAGACCAATCCGCGCGCTCTGGCAGAGAAGATCGTCGAGAAACTTGCTGCCGATCCGCAGGTGCTCAGCGCCGAGATCGGCGGTCCCGGCTTCATCAACCTGAAGCTGGACCGCGCGGTGTGGGAGAACGAGCTCGCCCAGATCGCGGCGCGCGGCGATGATTACGGCAAGTCTACCATGGGGCAGGGCCGCCGGGTGAACGTGGAATATGTCTCCGCCAACCCCACCGGCCCGATGCACATGGGCCACTGCCGCGGCGCGGTGGTGGGCGATGCGCTGGCCAGCCTACTCGAATCTGCCGGGCATGAGGTGGTGCGCGAATATTACGTCAACGATGCCGGCGGGCAGGTGGACGTGCTCGCCCGCTCGGCCTTCCTGCGTTACAAGGAAACACTAGGCCATGACATCGGCGAAATCCCCGAAGGCCTCTATCCCGGCGAATACCTGAAGCCCGTCGGCGCGGCATTGGCGAATGAGCTGGGTGACCGCTTCGTGGAAGAGCCGGAAGAAGAATGGCTGCCGATCTTCCGCGCGCAGGCCGTGTCCGCGATGATGGACCAGATCCGTGCCGACCTCGCCCTGCTGGGCATCAAGCATGACGTGTTTTCGTCAGAAGCGGCGCTGCAACTTGCCGGAAAGCCCGCCGAAGCCGAGGCTTGGCTGCGCGCGCATGACCTTGTCTATGACGGCGAGCTGGAACAGCCAAAGGGCAAGGTGGTGGATGACTGGGAGCCGGTCGAATTGCCGTTGTTCCGTTCCACCAAGTTCGGTGACGATCAGGATCGCCCGATCAGGAAGTCTAACGGCAAGTGGACCTATTTCGGCGCTGACCTGGCCTATCACATGCAGAAGGCCGAGGATGCCGACGAGCTGATCGACATCTGGGGTGCGGACCACGCGGGAACAGTGAAGCGCATCAAGGCTGCGGTCGCCGCGCTGTCCGAAGGGCAGGGCAAGGCTATCCCGTTCGACGTCAAGCTGGTGCAAATGGTGCAGCTGCTGCGCAATGGCGAACCGGCCAAGATGTCCAAGCGCTCCGGCAATTTCGTGACGATTGCGGATATGGTGGAAGAAGTGGGCAAGGACGTGGTCCGCTTCTCCATGCTCACCCGCAAGCCCGATGCGCAGATGGATTTCGACTTCGCCAAGGTGGTCGAAACCTCTAAGGAAAACCCGGTTTTCTACGTGCAATATGCCCATGCCCGCATCTGCTCCACGCTTCGCAAGGCGGCGGCGGAAGGCCTTGCTCCGGCGGCAGACCAGATGGACAAGATGGGCGATGACGAGCTGGCGCTGATCAAGCAGGCCGCGCAGTTCCCGCGCGAGGTGGAAGCTGCCGCCAAGGCGCGTGAACCGCACCGCATTGCCTTCTATCTCTATGACCTGGCGAGCGCTTTCCATTCCTATTACAACCTCGGCAATGACGATGCGGCAAAGCGCATCATCGTGGCACAACAGCCCCAAGTTTCGGCGGCAAGGCTTTTCCTGAGCGTGCAGATCGGGCAAGTGCTGCGCAATGGCCTTGCCTTGCTGGGCGTGGAGGCCGTGGAGGAGCTGTAAGGCGATGAACCTGCCGGGTGATCACGACGAATATGGCAATGGCGCTGGCGATGCCGGTCAGTTGGGCCTGTCTGACAATGAAGATGCGCTGCCCTGGCTCGAATCCGAAGAGGATTACGAGGAGGAAGGCAATGATTATCGCATCGTTATATTCGTGATCGCGGCGGCTCTGGCGCTGGCGGCGATCCTGCTGGGCGTGAACTATTTCCTCAGCGATCGCACGGCGGAAAACACCTTGGGGGCCGATGGCAGCACCATCGAAGCGCCGGAGCAGCCTTACAAGACACGTCCGGAAAATCCCGGCGGCAGCGAAGTGGCCGGCACCGGCGATGTCAGTTTCATAGTGGGCCAGGGCCAGGGCCGCGAAGGTCAGCTGGCAGACAATACGCCTTCACCTTCCATCGACCTCGAACAGCCTGCGGGCGAGGCCGCAGCTTCTGGCGGTGTCGGTGTGCAGATCGGCGCGTTCCAGACGCGGGCGGGTGCCCAGACCGGCTGGATCAACCTGCGCGCGCGCCACTCCGTGCTGCAAAGCGTGAACCATCGCATCATCGAAGGCACGGTGGATAGCGGCACGATCTACCGCCTGCAGGCCGTGGCTTCCGATGTGGCAGCAGCCGAATCCCTGTGCCGCGCGATCCGCAATGGCGGCGGCGATTGCCAGGTCAAACGCTGATTAAGCCGCGCAACCCCCGGTCTTGTGGGTCCGGGGGTTAGAAACAGGCTGCTATCCACATCATCTAGTGGTTTCCCGCTTGCTGGAAAGGCGCTTTCCTGCGAATCTGCATGGCAATGATACCCGCGATATTCGGATTGTCCGGTCTCACGCTGACCGATGACGAACGCGCCTTCTTCAGGGAGGCTGACCCGGCGGGCTACATTTTGTTTGGCCGCAACGTTGAAACGCGCGAGCAATTGCGCGCGCTGACCGATGAATTGCGCAGCATCCATGGGCGCGAGCGGCTGCTTGTCTCCATTGATCAGGAAGGTGGCCGCGTGGCGCGGATGAAGCCGCCCGAATGGGATGCCTATCCGCCCGGCTGGACCTTTGCCGAACTGTGGAACCGTGCGCCTGCCAGCGCCATCGAAGCAGCGCGCGTCAACGCGCAATTGCTGGGCATGGATCTTGCCGAAGTGGGCATTTCGGTGGACTACACCCCGCTGCTCGACGTGCGGCAGGAAGGTGCGCATGACGTGATCGGCGACCGTGCGCTGGGCAGTGAGCCGAAGTGCGTTTCCGCCCTCGCGCGCGGCATTCTTGAAGGGCTGGCGCGCGCTGGCGTGACGGGCTGCATCAAGCATATCCCCGGCCACGGCCGCGCTTGTGCGGACAGCCACAAGGAACTGCCCGTCGTTTCCGCCAGTGCCGAGGAGCTGGAGCATGACCTCGCGCCGTTCCGGATGCACTGCCACGCCCCCATCGGGATGACCGCTCATGTGCTCTACAAGGCGTGGGACACGCAAAATCCAGCCACCCAGTCCAAGCGCATCGTCAGCGAGATCATCCGCGGCGAGATCGGCTTTACCGGCCTGCTGCTGACTGACGATATCGACATGGAAGCGCTCGCCGGCACCATCCCCGAACGCGCGGCCAAGGCGATCGCCGCCGGGTGTGACGTGGTGCTCAACTGCTGGGCGAAGATGGATGATATGAAGGGGATCTCGGCAAGCATTCCCGCCATGCCCGCCGATGTGGCAAAGCGCCTCGATGCCGCACTCGCCTATCCGGAAAACCAGCGAGTCGAGGCTGACCGGGCCGAGCTGCTGGCCAAGCGCGACGCCTTGCTGGCGCTGGTGGAAGCGGCATGACCGAGGACGGCATCCTGTTCAGCGCTGAAGAAGCCGCAAGCGAGGATGCCGCCGAGTGGGCAGGGCCTGCCGCCCCGTCTTACAGCGACGCCGCGCTTTATCTGGAACTCGACGGCTGGGAAGGCCCGCTGGACCTGCTGCTGGATCTGGCGCGGCGGCAGAAGGTGGATCTGAAGTCGATTTCGATCCTCGCTCTGGTGGACCAGTATATCGACTATATCGAGCGGGCCGAGGCGCTGAAGCTGGAGATTGCCGCCGATTATCTGGTGATGGCGGCGTGGCTCGCCTACCTCAAATCCGCAATGCTCCTGCCCAAGGAAGAGCAGGAAGACCCCTCTCCCGAAGAGCTGGCGTTGCGGCTGCAACTGCGGCTCGAGAGGCTCAAGGCTATGCGCGATGCCGGTGCGCGGCTGATGGCGCGGGACCGGGTGGGGCGTGACGTGTTCGAGCGTGGCGATCCCGAAGGCCTAAAGATCCTGCGCAAGAACCAGTGGCAATGTGACTGGTTCCAGCTCGTCCGCGCCTATGGGCTGGTGAGGCTGCGCACGGAGCCGGTGGTCCATATGGTGGCGGAACGCCCGGTGATGACGCTCGATTCGGCGATCAGCCGCGTGTCTGCCATGCTGGGCGTGAGCGTGGCCTGGATGGAAATCCGCAGTTTCCTGCCCGCCCACGCCGATCCGCGCCTGAAGCGTTCGGCGCTCGCCTCAAGCTTCCTCGCCGCGCTGGAACTGGCGCGCATGGGCAAGGCGGAACTGCGGCAGGAAGAGACCTACGGGCCGCTGCACCTGAGGAGGATCACGGCGTGAGCGATAGCGAACAGAAGAGCCAGCCGGATGATCTGGTGCGCGCGGTGGAAGCCACGCTGTTCGCGTCCGAAGAGGCGATGACGGCAGACCAGATTTCTGCCCACCTCGAAGGGGCGGATGTGCGCGAGGCCTTGTGCGAGCTTGCCGAATTCTACGACGGCCGCGGCATTGCGCTGGTCGAACGCGGGCGGCGCTGGCAGTTCCAGACCGCGCCTGACCTCGCCCACCTGCTCCGGCGCGAGAAGGAACAGCTGCGCCGCCTGTCGCGCGCGGCGACCGAAGTGCTCGCCATCGTTGCCTATCACGAGCCTGTCAGCCGCGCCGAAATCGAAGCGATCCGCGGGGTGCAGACGTCATCGGGCACGCTCGACGTGCTGATGGAAGCGGGCTGGGTGCGCGCGGCGGGCAGGCGCGAGGTGCCGGGCCGCCCGGTGATCTACGCCACCACGCCCGAATTCCTGATGCATTTCGGGCTTTCGAGTCGCAAGGATTTGCCGGGAATCGACGAGTTGAAAGCTGCTGGGCTGCTCGATCCGGTGGAGGACGCTTTCGACGATCTGATGGAGCAGAAAGAGGCCGAAGCCGAGGAAAAGGCCGCCGAACTGGCGCGCGAGGCTGAAGATGCCGCCGAACGCGCGGCGGAAGAAGCGGAAGCGGACTTTGGTCATCACGGTGAAACATCACCGCTGGAAATGCGCGACGAAAGCGCCTAGATCGGGCGCACACATTTTCGGAGAATTCGCGTGCAACCCGGTATCTGGCAAATCCTGATCATCGCAGTGGTCGTCCTCATCCTGTTCGGTCGAGGCCGGATTTCTGAAATGATGGGTGATTTCGGCAAGGGAATCAAAAGCTTCCGCAAGGGAATGACTGACGAGGAAGAGGCCAAGAAGTCCTCTCCCGCGCAGATTTCCGCGGACAATGCCAAGTCTTCCGAAACTGCCGAGACCGCTCCGGCGGACAAGACCAACTCTTAAAAGCGTTAGCGGGCGCCGCCTTACATGTTCGATATCGGCGCACAGGAAATCCTGTTGATCGTGATTGTGGCGGTGCTTGTCATCGGCCCGAAAGACCTGCCTGCCGCGCTGCGCGTGGCGGGGCGGTGGATCGGCAAGATTCGCCGCCTGTCCTCGCACTTCCGCACCGGCCTCGATTCCATGATCCGCGAGGCGGAGATGGAAGAGATGGAGAAGAAGTGGAAAGCGCAGAACGAAAAGATCATGCGCGAGCACCCCAATGGCGGGCCTGCCGAAATGGAACAGACGGGCGCCTATCCGCCCCCTAAACGCACGGAAAAGCCCGCAGGTGAGGCAGAAGCCAAGCCAGCGCCCGCTGCCAGTGCCGAAAGCACGGCAACGCCGCCACCTCCGCCTCCGCCAGCCGCTTCTGATCCGAAGGCTGATTGACGCATGGCCTTCAAGATCAAGGATCTCGACGATACCCAGGCCCCGCTGCTTGACCACCTGATCGAGTTGCGCAAGCGGCTGGTGCGTGCGGTTGCCGCGCTGCTGGTGGCGTTCCTGATCTGCTTCTATTTCGCGGACGAGATTTTCGGCATCCTTGTGCGCCCGCTGACCATGTCTTTCCCCGAAGGCGAGGGGCGGCTGATCTTCACCAGGCTTTACGAGGCATTCTTCGTGGAAGTGAAGGTGGCGCTGTTCGCGGCCTTCTTCCTCAGCTTCCCTATCATCGCCAACCAGTTCTGGGCCTTCATCGCGCCGGGGCTGTATGCCAAGGAGAAGATGGCCTTCCTGCCGTTCCTGCTGGCAACGCCCATCCTGTTTACCGCGGGCGCGGCGCTCGCCTATTTCGTGGTGATGCCCACCGCCTTCAAATGGTTCCTTGATTTCCAGGGCGAGGCGGGCGGCTTGCAGAGCGAAGCGCTGCCGAGCATGGGCGATTACCTCGATCTGGTGATGCGCTTCATCCTCGCTTTCGGGATCAGCTTCCTGATGCCGGTGTTGCTGATGCTGCTGAACCGTGCGGGCATTGTCGATCGCAAGCAGCTGGTCGGTGCGCGGCGCTATGTGATCGTGGGCATGTTCGTGATCGGCGCGGTCATCACTCCGCCTGACCCGATGAGCCAGCTGATGGTGGCAGGCGCGCTCTATTTCCTGTTCGAAGGATCGCTGGTGCTGATGTATTTCAGCGAGAAGAAGCGCAAGGACGTGGACGAGGACGATGAAGCCGACGACGGCGAGAATACCGCCGAGGCTGTCGAGAAGCCGACCGAGAGCTAGGCGTTAGTCGGCAGCAGACCACACGCGCTGCCCGCCGCTCCACGTTTCCAGCAGGGTAATGGCGCGGATATTCTCCGGGCTGGAAAGCAGCGGATCGCCATCGAGCACAAGGAAATCCGCCCGCTCGCCCACGGCCAGCGAACCGAAGCGTCCTTCGCCAAATCCGGCATAGGCTCCGCCAGCGGTGTAAGCGGCAAGCGCGGATTCGCGGCTGACCGCTTCGCCCGGCATCCAGCCGCCAAAGGGTTCGCCATTGGCATCGGTGCGGCTGATCGCCACGGCGATGCCTTCCAGCGGATCGGCCACTTCAACCGGTGCATCCGAGCCGAAAGCCAACGGCGCGCCCGTGGCAGCGATGGAGCGCCAGGCATAGCTGCCCTCAAGCCGGTCCGGGCCCAGCCGCGCTTCGGCCATCAGCCGGTCGGATGTCTGGTGAACCGGCTGCATGCTGGCGATGATGCCGTGCTGGCCGAACATGGCGATGTCTTGCGGCGAGACGACCTGCGCATGTTCGATGCGCCAGCGCCTGTCCCCGGCGAAATCCGGCGAGAGCTGGTCGATTGCCGCCAGCGCCTCCGCATTCGCGCCATCGCCGATGGCATGGATGGCGACCTGGAACCCGTCCATCGAGGCGCGGCTCATCAGATTGCGCAATTGCGTGCCGCCCAGCACCTCGAGCCCGCGATTGCCGGGATCGTCGTGATAGTCTGCCTTCAGCACCGCACCGCGCGATCCCAAAGCGCCATCGAGCCACAGCTTCACACCATTCAAACGCAGGCGATCATCATACAGCCACGGGGTGGGGCCGGTGCCGCCGATCAGCAGCATTTCCGGCACGCTGGCGGCATAGGCCATGATGCGCAAGCGCAGCCAGCCATCGTCGCCCGCGCGGCGGAATGTCATCCAGTCCTCGATCGTCGTGCCCATGTCAGCCGCGGCGGTGACACCGTGCGAGAACAGCTCGCGCTGGGCGGCATTCAGCGCCTGCTCGCGATCCTCGGGGCGGGGCGGGGGCACCTCGTCCAGCACCAGCCTCATCGCGTTGTCCACCAGCACGCCTGCGGGTGCGCGCGATCCGGACTGCCTGATGATGCGCCCGCCAGCCGGGTCTGCTGTTTGTGCAGTTACACCGGCAGCAGCGAGCGCGGCGGAATTGGCCCAGACCGCGTGGCCATCTACCCGTTCCAGCACAACCGGCCTGTCTGTCACGACATCGAGTTCCGCCGCCGTGGGAAAGCGGCCAAGGCCCCATGTCTCCTGGTTCCAGCCGCGCCCGACCAGCCAGGGGCGGTTGGGAAAGCGCTGGGCATATTCGGCGATCAGCTGCTGTGCTTCTTCGAGTGACCTGGTTTGCGAGAGGTCCAGCGTCATCTTCGACAGGCCAAGGCCCATCACATGCACGTGGCTGTCCACCATGCCGGGCACCACCACGCGCCCGCCCATATCCTCGTAATAGTCGATGGCTACCGTGGGCCTGTCCCCAAAGTCGAGCAGCTCGACGATGCGCCCCTCGTCATCCACCACCATGCCGGAAAAGCGGTCTACGCTGCCATCGCGGCGCACCGATATGCCTTCGACATTGTCGAAATGGGTTTCGGCAAGTGCGGGAAGCGGCAGGGCAGCGGCCACGATGGCGGCAATTCCTGCGTAGAGGGCAGTCTTCATGCGCGCTTGACTGCCCGCTAAATCACCTGATGGCAATGTTTCGCGAGGGGAAACCTACGCGTGGGGTTTCCCTTGCGCCAAAATCTGCGATAGGCCTCGCCCATGACTGATACCGGGACCTTGCAAGGGATGCTCGACATCGCCGATATCCGCGCCGCTGCAGAGCGGATCGCGGGCTCTGTCGTGCGCACGCCAACTCTGCACAGCAAGACCCTGTCCTCGATTACCGGCGCCGAAGTGTGGCTGAAGTTCGAGAACCAGCAATATACCGCCGCCTACAAGGAGCGCGGCGCGCTGAACGCGCTGCTGCAACTGAGTGATGAGGAACGCGCGCGCGGAGTGATCGCGGCGTCTGCAGGAAACCATTCGCAGGGCCTGTCCTATCACGGCACCCGGCTTGGCGTGCCTGTCACCATCGTGATGCCCAAGACCACGCCCACCGTGAAGGTGATGATGACCGAGAGCGTGGGCGGCAATGTGGTGCTGGAAGGCGAGACCTTTGACGAGGCAAGCGCCTATGCCCGCACCTTGCAGCATGAGCGCAACCTCACCTTCGTCCACCCCTTCGATCATCCGCATGTTGCGGCGGGGCAAGGCACGGTGGCGCTGGAAATGCTGGAGGATGTGCACGATCTTGAGACGATCATCGTCCCCGTGGGCGGTGGCGGGCTGATCTCCGGCGTGGCCACGGCGGCCAAGGCGATCAACCCGAAGATCAAGATCATGGGTGTGCAGACTGCCGAATTCCCGGCTTTCTACAACCTGTTCACCGGGCGCACGCTGCCGCAGGGCGGGCCGACGCTGGCTGAAGGCATTGCCGTGAAGGAACCGGGCGCATTCACCCGCCAGGTGATCATGGAAATGGTCGATGACATGCGCGTGGTGAAGGAAGCCGCCATCGAAGAGGCGATTTCCCTGCTGCTCGATATCGAGAAGACGGTGGTGGAAGGTGCCGGCGCAACCGGCCTTGCCACGCTGCTGCCCAAGAGCAATGGCGACAAGCGCAAGGAATTCCTCGGCAAGAAGATCGGCATCATCCTGACCGGCGGCAATATCGAACAGCGCTTCCTGGCCAATGTGATCCTGCGCAACCTCGTGCGTTCGGGCCGCATCGGCCGCGTCAGTGTGCTGCTGGATGACCGTGCGGGCGCTTTGTCGCGCATCTCGCAGATCTTTACGGATTACTCTGCGAACATCATCGAGGTGACGCACCAGCGCGTGTTCGGCAATCTGTCTGCCAAGAACATCCGCACAGATATCGAATATGAAGTGCGTGACCAGCGCGCGCGCGACCGGCTGCTGCAGGCACTGGAAGATGCGGGCTACAAGTTCGACGTGATCACCCTGCAGGGCAATGTTGGATCGCGCTTTAACCGTACTTCGTAAGCTTCCCGCTGCGGATTCCCTAAGTCATTTCAACCGGAAGTGCCCCGTTTCGGGGCGGCTGCCCCCTTGGCGTCCACAGCCCTGTGCAAATTAACCCTGCATCGCGGGCAAATTATGGTTAAGATCGTTTGACGTGGCGAGTCCGTAGGGCATACCTTTCGGAAATTCGCACGCAGGATCAATTTTCCAGGTGAGAGGACCGCCCCGGTCGTGACGGCCCCAGTTCGATTTCCCCGCTTCTTTGTGACGAGCCCTTCGCCGTGCCCGTACCTGCCGGGAAAGACAGAGCGGAAGGTTTTCACCGAGTTGAAGGGCCCTCATGCAGAACAATTGCATGACGCGCTGAGCCGGATCGGCTTTCGCCGCAGCCAGACTGTTGCCTATCGCCCGTCCTGCGTGGATTGCCGCGCCTGCGTTTCCGTGCGCGTGGTGGCAGATGCCTTCAAGCCGTCCTCCAGCCAGCGCAAGGCGCTGCGCCGCAATGACGACCTGATCGTTACCGAATGCCGCCCCTGGGCAACGCCGGAACAGTTTGAACTGCTGCAGAAATACCTCAAGAGCCGCCACCCCGGCGGTGGCATGGCCGCCATGGATGAGGTCGATTTTGCAGATATGGTGGAACACACTTCGGTTTCGAGTTTTGTCATTGAATACAGGGAGCCTGACGCCGAGGGACGCCCCGGCCGCCTGATTGCTGCCTGTTTGACCGATCGTCAGGGCGACGGCCTGTCGATGATTTACAGTTTTTACGATCCGGATTGCGAGGGACGCAGCGGGCTTGGAAATTATGTTATCCTTGACCACATCCGCCGTGCGGCGGAAGCGGGGCTTCCCTATGTCTATCTCGGATACTGGGTCGAAGGCTCGCCGCGCATGCAGTACAAGGTGCGCTACCGCCCGCTCGAACTGTTCGGCCCCGACGGCTGGCACCGCCTGTCCGAAGAACATCAGGGTGCCCTGGTCGATGCCATCTCCCGTCCCGGCTGCAAATCTGCTGGAGGTGAAGTGGACGGCGGATCGAAGGATGGCGCCCCGTCCGACCAGCAGCAATACAAGCTCGCCTGAGCGGGCCATTCCACCCTTTCTCGTCAAGCGATGCGCCACGGCGCTGGCAGCTTGCATGGTGCTGCTTGCCCAACCGCTGGCCGCGCAGGATACCCGCACCCTCGATGAGCTGATCCCCGAAGAAGCGGTGGCCGATCCCGAAGGCTGGGCGGCAGAGGGTGACCAGCCGCTGATGCCTGCGCCGGAAGAGGTGGTGCCACCGCTCGAGGTGGATTCGCCCATGGCCGAGATGCCGCTGATCACGCTCGATCCGGTGGACGAGCTGGAACTTGCTGACGTCGATCCGGTTGAACCGGGGGAGCAGATCGACTTCAAGGATTTCGCGGACGTCATCCCGCCACTGCCCGAAGGCAGCGAGAACCGCCTCTCGCGCGAGCTGGTGCTGGTGTTCCCGGCGGACGAGGCGTTGTTCCCGCTGCGCAATGAATTCATCAAGCGGTTCGAGGCGCTTTCCGCCATCGACAGCCTTGATGCCGACGGCAGCCAGGCCCGCCTTGCCGCGCAGGCCCGTGCTGACGAGGAATTGCTGCAGCGGATGCTGCGCACCTATGGTTATTTCGACAATCAGGTGATCCGCAGCGTGCTCGCCCCGGAAGGCCGCGATGATGGTGCATCGGACAGGCCGCTGGTGCGTTTCGAGATTATTCCCGGCAACCGCTTCACCGTGGGTGCGGTGGACACGGGCGACCTTGCCACAACCGGTGCTGACTTTGACATGCTGCGCGCGCAGTACGAGGTCTTCCCTGGCGATCCCATCTCGATCGATACCATCGTGAACGAGCGCCTCGACCTTGACCTCGCGCTTGGCGAAAACGGCTATCCCTTTGCCGAGGTGGGCGAACCCAGCATGCTGGTGGACCACTCGCGGCAGGAAGGCGATGTCACCCTGCCCGTCTCGCCCGGCGGCAAATATTCCTTCGGTGCGATTGTCAGCGATGACGAGGACTTCCTGTCTTCCCGCCATCTGTCACGCATTGCACGCTTTGAACCCGGCGAAACACACAATCTCAGCGATGCGACAGACCTGCGCCGGGCAATCCTTGCCACCGGGCTGGTCGGCTCGGTCAGCGTGACCCCGGTCGAAGCCGCGCCGCCGCAGGATGGCGAGCCGGGCACGGTGGACATGAATGTCGAGCTGACCCGCGCTCCCTTGCGCACCATTGCCGGTTCGCTCGGCTATAGCACAGAGGAAGGCGTGCGCGTCGCGGCAAGCTGGGAGCACCGCAATCTCTTCCCGCCAGAAGGCATGCTGCGCGTGCGCGGCATCGCCGGGACGCAGGAGCAGTTGCTCGGCGTCACCTTCCGCAAGAACAACTTCCGCCGGCGCGACCGCATCCTGACGGTGGATGCCTTCGCCAGCACGCTGGATTATGATGCCTACGACGCGCGCACCGTGTCTCTCGTGACGAATTACGAGCGGGTGAGCACGCTGCTGTTCCAGAAGCCGCTGAGCTGGGGCTTGGGCCTCGAACTGGTCGCCACTGGCGAGCGCGAGGCTGATGCCAATGGCATTCTCGGCCCGCGCGAGACCTTCCTGATCGCGGCATTGCCGGTCCATGCGCAGATCGACACCAGCGACGATCTGCTCGATCCCACCAAGGGTTTCCGCATCGGCGGCCGCATCTCGCCCGAAATCAGCGACAACAATGGCTCGCAAAGCTTCTATGTCCGCAACCAGTTCGATGCGAGTTACTACCAGCAGGTGGGCAACAATGTAGTGATCGCCGGGCGCACGCGGGTGAGCTCCATCCCCGGCGCGTCGATCGCCGATATTGCCCCTTCGCGCCGCATCTATGCCGGTGGCGGCGGATCGGTGCGCGGCTATGGCTATCGCGAGATCGGGCCGCGCAACGATCTGGGCGATCCCAGCGGCGGGCGCTCTGCTGTCGAATTCTCGCTGGAAGCGCGCGTCCAGACCGGCCTGATGGACGGCGCAATCGGCGTGGTGCCTTTCATCGATGCAGGCAGCGTCAGCGAGGATGCGCTGCCCGGCTTTGGCAACATGAAGTTCGGTGCCGGTATCGGTATTCGCTACCAGACCAATTTCGGCCCCATCCGGCTGGACGTGGCAGCGCCGCTCAACCCCGGCCCCAATGATGCGCCCGTCGCTGTCTATGTCGCGCTGGGGCAGGCTTTCTGATGGCCGGCGAGCCGGCTGATATCGCGCCCGACAACGGCGCAGGCCGCCGCCGCAGCAGGCCGCGCCGGGTGGCGCGCGCCTTCGCCTGGGTGTTCGGCATCATCGGCGTGGCCTTGCTGGCGCTGGTGGTGTTCCTCCACACCCCGCCCGGCCGCCAGTTCATCGTTGACCAGATCGCCAAGGTCGCACCGGCTTCGGGCCTGGCGGTAGAGGTCGGCTCGATTGACGGCTCGGTGCTGTGGAGCGCCAGCTTCAACGATGTGAAGCTGCGCGATGCGGAAGACACGCTGTTCCTCGAAGTGCCGCGGGTGGACCTCAACTGGCGGCCGTGGAAATGGCTCTTTTCCGGCCTCGACGTGCGCCACCTCGTGATCAGCGGCGGCACGCTTTACGCCATGCCGGAATTGATCCCCGGCGATCCCGACGCGCCGATCCTCCCCGATTTCGAAATCCGTGTGGACCGGCTGTTGATCGAGGACCTGACCGTGGCCAAAGGCGTGCTGGGCGAGGAGCGGGTGATCCAGTTCCGCAGCGAGGCGGATATCCGTAAGGGCCGGGTGTTCGTGGATGCCGAAGGCGAGTTTGGCGGCGAGGACGTGTTCACGCTGCTCGTCGATGCCAATCCCGATGGCGATGTCTTCGATCTCGATCTTGACTGGCGCGCGCCCGCAGGCGGCTTCCTCGCTGGACTGGTTGGTGCAGAGGAAGACCTGCTTGTGCAAATTGCCGGTGATGGCAACTGGACATCGTGGAAGGGTGACTTGCTGGCCCAGCAGGGCGGGGCGCCACTGCTCGATTTCGATATCTACAACAAAACCGGCCAATACCGCCTCGTGGGCCAGGCTTTCCCCGATGCCTATGTCGATGGCGTGACGCAAAGCGCGCTTGGCGAAAGCGTGGCCTTCACCGCCACCGGCACTTTGCAGGACAGCATTATCCAGGGCAGCTTCGCCTTGCGCGGGCAGGGCGTGGACCTTGATGGCAGCGGCGGCATCGACCTTGCCGACAACGCCTTCCGCCAGATGCAGCTGGAAGGCCGCTTGCTCGATTCCGCGCTGTTCGGGCCAGCAGTCACGCTGCAAGATGCAGAGCTGGATATCCTGCTCGACGGCAAGTTCACAGACGAGCGCTTCCCGCATGAGCTGCGCATCGGCAGGATCACGGCGGGAGAGATGGCGCTCGACAGCCTTTTCCAGCAGGGCACAGCTCGGCTGGAGGATGGCCGGCTGGTGCTGCCGCTGGATGCGAGCGTGGCGCGCGTCACCAGCGGGATCGAGCTGTTCGATCCGCGATTGGTGAACGGGCGCCTCGGCGGCACGCTGACCTTTGCCGGGACCAGCCTCAATTCGGATGACCTTGCGATCGACTTCCCCGGTCTCGACGCGCGGCTGGGCCTGCGCGGCAATTTCGAGAGCGGTCGCTTCCGCCTGTCCGGCCCGGTCAATGCGCAGGACCTCGTGTTCGATGGCATGGGCGTGGTCGATGCCGCAACGCGGATAGACTTTGCCATTGGCGGCGGCGCACCGTGGACGCTGACAGCAGACCTGCGCGGCAGGATGCAGCGAATTGACAACAACACCGTGGAAACGCTGACCGGCGGCAATGTCACATTTGCGGGCGATCTCGCGGTCAGCGAAACCGCGCCGCTCAGCTTCGCCAACATGGCGGTGAAGGGCAACAGCCTCGACGCGCAGATCGACGGGCGTCTTGTGGGTGATGAAACGCTGCTCACCTTCACCGGCAGCCATGTGGAATATGGCCCGTTCGAAGGCGAGGCGCGGCTTGCCGCCAATGGCCCCACGGCAGATCTGGTGCTCGCCAATCCGCTGCCTGCAGCCGGGTTGAAGGACGTGCGTGTTGCGCTTGCGCCGAGCGATGACGGTTTCTCCATCGAGACTTCGGGCGGATCGCTGCTTGGTCCGTTTGACGGGCTGATCGACCTCGTCCTGCCGGAAGAAGGCGAGGCGGTGATCGGCGTGCGTCGGCTCGATGTGGCGGAAACGCGCCTTGCGGGGGACTTGCGGCTGGTGGAAGGCGGTGTTTCCGGGCGGCTTGACCTCTCGCGCGGCGGTGTGAACGGCCGCATCGGCCTTGCTGCGCGCCCGGGCGGGCAGGCCTTCGATGTGGACCTCACGGCGCGCGATGCCCGCTTTGGCGGCGAAACCCCGCTGCTGCTTGCGCGCGCCGATGTGGACATGCGCGGCTTCATCGGCGGCGATGCCACCACGGTTGAAGGCGAGATGAGCGCGCAGGGCCTTTCGTGGGGCAATTTCTTCCTTGGCCGTATGGCAGCAGACGCACAGCTGCGCGGCGGGGTGGGCACTTTCAACGCTGCCCTTGCCGGGCGGCGCGGCAGCCGCTTCGAATTGCTCCTCAACGGCGAGGCGGATACGAGCCGTATCGCGCTCGCTGCGCGCGGGTCCTATGCCGGTGAAGCGATCACCATGCCGCGCCGCGCGGTGCTGGATCGCACAGAGGATGGCGGCTGGGAACTGCAGCGCAGCCAGCTTGGCTATGGCGGCGGCTTTGCCGTGCTGCGCGGGCGCTTTGGCGGGGAGCAGGGCAGTGAAGGTCGCCTCAGCCTGAATGACCTGCCGCTTTCGCTCGCCGATGTGGCGGTGGATGGCCTTGGCCTTGGCGGCACGATTTCCGGCACGGTGGACTTCGGCCAGAGCGACAGCGGCCTGCCCACCGGACAGGCGCGGCTGCAACTCGACGACCTGACGCGCTCCGGCCTGATCCTCACCTCGCGGCCGATGGACCTTTCCGCAGTGATCGACCTGTCGCCCAGCCTGCTGCAGGCGCGGGCGGTGATGAACAATGGCGGCAGCATTGACGGGCAGCTCAACGCCCGCATTGCCGACCTGCCGCAGCAGGGCGCTCTCGGCGAGCGGCTCTATGCCGGAGACCTGTTTGCCCAGCTGCGCTATGCAGGTCCGGCAGAGGCCCTGTGGCGGCTTGCCGCGCTGGACCTGATCGATATCAGCGGGCGGCTGGATCTGGCCGCCAATGTCCGCGGCACGCTCGGCAATCCGCAGGTGCGCGGATCGCTGCAGGGCGATGATCTGCAGGTGCAGAGTGCGCTGACCGGCACCGATATTTCCGGCGTTGCGGCCAGCGGGCGCTTCGACGGCTCTCGCCTGCAATTGACGCGTTTTGCCGGCACATCGCCCAATGGCGGCACGGTCAGCGGCAGCGGCTTTGTCGACCTGTCCAACATCAGCACAGAGCGCGGGCCGCAGATGGATATCCGCATCGCCGCCAGCAACGCCCGCATCCTGCAACTGCCCGGCATGGGCGCGACGGTGACCGGCCCCTTGCGCATCGTTTCGGATGGCGTGGGCGGCACGATCGCCGGGCGGCTGGACGTGCGCAGCGCCGAATGGCGGCTGGCCAGCGCAGACGAGGCGGTGGACCTGCCCGATATCGCCATCGAGGAGATCAACCTGCCGGTAGATGTCGCGCCCGCCGCTCGCGCCGCCCGGCCCTGGCGTTATCTCATCAACGTCAATGCCACGCGCGGCATCGAGGTTGACGGCATGGGCCTCGACAGCGAATGGAGCGGCGAACTGCGCCTGCGCGGCACCACGGCAGACCCGCGCATCGGCGGCGAGGTGCGCACCGTTCCGCGACAAAGCTTCTACACCTTCGCCGGCACCCGCTTCGAACTCACTCGCGGACGCATTGCCTTTGACGAAAGCGCGCCGCCCGATCCGCGGCTGGACCTGGTGGCGGAAAGCGACGTCAACGGCCTTGATATCGACGTGACCGTTCGCGGCAGCGCCAGCGCGCCGGAAATCACCTTCTCCTCTGTGCCTGCCTTGCCGCAGGAGGAACTGCTCGCTCGCATGCTGTTTGGCGGTTCGCTGACGGACCTTTCCGCCACCGACGCGGTTCAGCTGGGCGCAGCGCTTGCCAGCTTGCGCGGCGGCGGCGGGATCGACCCGATCAACCAGCTGCGCACCGCCATCGGGCTCGACCGGTTGCGCATCGTGGCCGCGGACCCGGCGCTGGATCGCGGCACTTCCGTGGCGCTGGGAAAGAACATCACCCGCAAGCTCTATGCCGAGCTGATCACTGACGGGCAGGGCTATAACGCCACCGAGCTGGAGTTCCGCGTGACGAGCTGGCTCTCGCTATTGGGATCGCTGAGCACGGTGGGCAGAGGCTTTGCCGCTGTCGAGGTCAGCCGCGATTATTAGGCCTTGCGATAAAGCGCAGCTTCGGCCGCGCGCCGCCTGACCAGCCCCTTCATCACCTGGCCAGCGGCATAGACCCAGCGATCAAACTCGCGCGCAGCGCCAGCGAAATCGCCTGCCTTGTGCTTGCGGGTGAGGGTCGCACGGGCAATCGCGCCGGTGTTGTAGTGGAAGCTCACCAGCGCATCGAACTGGTGCTGGCTGGTGGGGGCATCGCCAAGCGCACGCGCGACGTCCGCCGCAAAACGCGCGAGGTCCGCTTCCAGCCGCGCATCGCATTCTGCCTGCGACCACACGGTGCCGCGCGCAATACCAATGCCGGTTGCGCCCCAGCCGATGGTCCAGGGATCGCCGCCGGTTGCGGGATCGGGATAGGCTTCGAACCTCCCGTGCCCGCGCCGCTTTGCGCAGCCTTCGAACTGTTTGACCAGCGCGATGCCTTCGCTCCCGATCCTGCGCGGCGGGGCGCTCGCGTTAACTTTTGGAACACATGGAACAATGTCCTGAAGCAGAAATTCCGCCTCGCCAGCGGCGCTCTTCTCGGCCGGTGCGGGAAGCATGTTGCGGACAATATCGAACAGGGATTTGCGAGCCATCGGGCGACCTCTCCATGGTTGGGTTCGAGGTGCGCGTTAGATGTTCCAAGTCTTTGTAGGAAAAGGTTGTTCTGGAACGATAGCGCGGCTGAACTAGCGCTTTCCTTCTAGGTGCTGCGCCACCCACCAGGCGATAAAGCTGGGGTAGGACGGCCACAGGCTGATGCCGGATTTCGCCTCGCGCGTTGCCTCTTCCGGCTTGTCCCAGTCGTCGCGCTGGACGGCGTAGATTCGGCGATCCTTCTTCCAGTAGACGTACCATGCGCCTTGCGGATCGCGGTAGTCGCGCTTGTCCTCGCTTTCGGCAATGGCGATGAAATCGGGATGCAGTCCGAATTCTTCGGACAACAGTCCGTTCCAGTTCCTCAGGCCGGTGTAGCGATCACCGATGGGATCGCTCAGCATGATATGCGTGCTGTCGTTTAGGATCTTGTCCACGCGATAGGTGCGCATCAGGTCCAGCGTCGCCTCGTCCGCATCCCAGCCAATGGCCGCAAGTGCCTCGGCGACCTTGCCCTGTTCCTTGGGTGGCCGCAGAACGACGAGGGCCTCGTCATCATACCAACTGGTCTGCCCGGGCACATGGGCATCGATGAATTGCTGCGCCTGCTGGTCGTCCTCGATGATATCGGGCTGCGCGGCGGCAGCGGGCGCTGCGGCCTTGATGATTTTCACAAACCGGTCCGCAGGTCGCGTGGTCACCGGCGCGGTGCCGACAGGGCAGGTGTTCGGCCAGCTGTGGCGATAACTGCCTTCCCAGCTGATCCGCTTCAGGATCGCGGCGAACAGAAAGTCTACGATCAGCTCGTTATCGTGATAGCCTTCGAGAAAGCCTGCATCCGGATTGCGCTTGGCCTTGCCCACCCACATTTTCTCATGCGCATTGAGCATCTGCGCATCATCGTCGAAGCCGCCGGTCAACGCCTTCAAATAAAGCCCGTATTCGGCCAGCTTGTATTTGGGATGGCGCTTTTTCAGCCAAGCGTCCTCGGCGTCCTGCCATGCTTGCTGGTCAAAATTGGCCTTGCCCAGGCAGTAATCCAGCAGCGTGTTTTTGAACCATGGCTGGTAGCAGTTTTCCAATTGAGAGGTGAGCAACGGGCGGTCGAGCTTTTCGCCGAGAAAGAGAGCCGCTGCTTTCACGCCGGCTCCAGCTTTGGCTTCGTGCATACGGCCGCCGTGCTCATCGACGGCTTCGGCGTAGCGGGAAAAGGATTGCAGCGTCTTGCGCAGATATTGCTCGGCTTTTTCCAGATCGCCCTTGCCCCAGTACAAATTGGCGAGCTCAAAGCCATGTTTTGGCAGGCGGCGCATATTGCTGAGGGCCAGATCGGTTTTGCCTTCTGCAAGCTGCTGTTCGAAGAATTGAGGATAGTTTAGCCCACCAAAACCATCACACGGCGCGTCAAACCAGTCATGGTGCACGGCAAGCAGATAATCGACGCGGCTCATCTTGTCGCGCTTGGCCCAGCGGCGGCCCTGCTTGGTGAAATGGCGGCGATAGAAGCTTAACAGTCCCATGCGACAAGGACTATGCCACGGGGCGAGGGGAGGCAATCCCGCGCTCAGGTAGCGCAACAATCCCGCGCTCAAGCAGCGAAGCGGTAGCGCAGCAAAAAAGGCCGCCCGGTTTCCCGAGCGGCCCCTTTGGTGATCCGAGTATCCGGTCGGCTTATGCCGAGTAGTACATGTCGTATTCGACCGGGCAGGGGGTCTGCTCGGTGCGATAGACTTCGTCCCACTTCAGTTCGATGTAGGCATCGATCTGGTCCTTGGAGAACACGCCGCCCTTGGTCAGGAAGTCGTGATCGGCTTCCAGGGCTTCCAGCGCTTCGCGCAGGCTGCCGCAGACCGTGGGAACATTCGCCAGTTCTTCCGGCGGAAGATCATAGAGGTTCTTGTCCATGGCATCGCCGGGGTGGATCTTGTTCTCGATACCGTCGATGCCAGCCATCAGCAGGGCAGCGGCGGAGAGATAGGGGTTGCCCAGCGGATCGGGGAAACGGAATTCCACGCGCTTGGCCTTTTCACCCGCACCGTAAGGAATACGGCACGAAGCAGAACGGTTGCGGGCGGAGTAGGCCAGCAGCACGGGCGCTTCAAAGCCCGGCACCAGACGCTTGTAGCTGTTAGTGGTCGGGTTGGTGAAGGCGTTAACTGCCTTGGCGTGCTTGATCACGCCGCCGATGTAATAAAGGCAGGTTTCCGACAGGCCGGCATAGCCTTCGCCAGCGAAGGTGTTCTTGCCTTTGTTCCAGATCGACATGTGGGTGTGCATGCCGGAGCCGTTGTCCATGCGGATCGGCTTGGGCATGAAGGTTGCGGTCTTGCCGTAAGCGTTGGCAACCTGCTGCACCACATACTTGTAGATCTGGGTGCGGTCAGCGGTTTCCACCAGCTGGCCGAAGGTCATGCCGAGTTCGTGCTGGGCTGCAGCCACTTCGTGGTGCTGCTTGTCCATCGGCAGGCCCATTTCGATCATGGTGGAGACCATTTCTGCGCGGATATCCATGCAGTGATCGACGGGAGCCACGGGGAAGTAGCCGCCCTTGGCGCGCGGACGGTGGCCCAGGTTGCCGCCTTCCATTTCGGTGCCGGTGTTGGTCGGCAGTTCGATATCGTCGATGGCGAAGCCCGAACCGGCATAGCCGTCTTCAAAGCGGACATCGTCGAACATGAAGAATTCCGGTTCCACGCCGACGAACACCGTGTCGCCCAGACCGGTGGTCTTCAGATAGGCTTCAGCGCGCTTGGCGGTGGAACGCGGATCGCGGGCATACAGCGAGCCATCGGAAGGCTCGACGATGTCGCAGAAGATGACCAGCATCGGGGTGGCGCTGAACGGATCGACGTAAACGGCGTCCAGGTCAGGCTTCAGGATCATGTCGGATTCATTGATGACCTTCCAGCCTTCGATCGACGAGCCGTCGAACATCATGCCTTCTTCAAGCATGTCTTCATCGACCACGTGGGCGCACATCGACAGGTGCTGCCACTTGCCCTTGGGATCGGTGAAGCGGACATCGACCCACTCGATCTCCTCGTCCTTGATCCGTTTTACGATATCGGATGCACTCGCCATGGTATTTCCTTCCTTGATCGTTTGATCTTTTTTCAGGTTTGCATTGTGGCCGGACGGTCCCGGCTCAATAGGGTGGGATGCAGCAGATCAGACTTGTTGCCCGATCAGATGGCCGCGTCATCCTGCTCGCCGGTGCGGATGCGCAGCGCGGACTGGATGTCGGACACGAAGATCTTGCCATCGCCGATGCGGCCGGTCTGCGCGGCAGCAGCCACGGCTTCGACCACGTTTTCCGCCAGCGCATCAGGCACGACGACTTCGAGTTTCACCTTGGGCAGGAAGTCGACGACATATTCGGCGCCGCGATAGAGCTCGGTATGGCCCTTCTGGCGCCCGAAACCCTTGGCTTCGGTAACGGTGATGCCGGAAACGCCCACTTCGTGCAGCGCTTCCTTCACTTCATCGAGTTTGAACGGCTTGATGATTGCTTCGATTTTTTTCACTTTTAACCCGCCTGTTGTGCCGGCTGCGGACCGGTATTGCATTCGCGCCCGGCTGGACTCGTAAACAAAGGGTTACAAGAATCATGCCAAGCCTGCACGATACGGACTAGCCAATCGTATGCGGTTGCGAAAGGGCGGATTCGCAAGATTGGAATCATTTTTGCGCGACAACGGCAACAAAAATGGCGTTCAGTTGTTCAAATGTTGCCCAATATTTTGGCAGCATCCTGCTTAAAAATTAGGCATGAGGGGTGCTCAGACGCGCAATCCGGCAGTTTCCTTGCATCCGGCCATCAGGTTCAGCGATTGCACCGCAGCCCCGCTCGCGCCCTTGCCGAGATTGTCCAGCGCGGCCACCAGCCGCGCCTGGTCTCCCGCTTCGTCTGAAAAGACATGCAGCGTCAGCCGGTCGCTCGGCTCGTCAGACTTGCGGATCAGCAGTTCGCCCGGCGCTTCGTCTGCGACATGCACCACCGGACTATCAGCATAATATTCCGCCAGCGCAGCGCGCATCTCCTCCGGTTTGGCAGCAGCGCGCATGGCTTCCAGCGCCAAGGGCACTTCCACCACCATGCCGCGGAATGCGGGGATGACCGCAGGCGAAAAGACCGGCGGGTGGGTGAGGCCCGCCTTCTGCTGCATTTCCGGGATGTGCTTGTGGCCCAGCTTCAGGGCATAGGCCATGAAGGATATGTCGGTGTCTTCCTCGAACCGGCCGATCAGCGCCTTGCCACCGCCCGAATAGCCGGACACGGCGTTGACGGTGAAGGCCCAGTCGCGGCTGAGCAGCTTCTTGCGCATCAGCGGTGCGATCAGCGCCAGGAAGCCGGTGGGATAGCAGCCGGGGTTGGACACGCGCTGCGCGCCAGCTACCACCTGCCTACCTGCGATTTCGGGAAAGCCATAGATCCAGCCGGACGCCACGCGGTGCGCGGTGGAGGCATCGATCACGCGGGTCTTGCTGCCTTCGTCGATCATCGCCACGGCATCGCGCGCGGCATCATCAGGCAGGCACAGGATGGCAAAGTCGCTGTCGTTCAGCGCCGCGCGACGGGCATCGGCATCCTTGCGCTGTTCCTCGCCCAGCACCACCAGCTCGAATTCGCTGCGGCCGGCCAGCCGCTCGGCAATCTCCAGACCCGTGGTGCCGGCACCACCATCGATGAAGACGGTCTGCGTCATGCGCTGACGGGCTCCAGCCGGTCGATATCGACATAGCCCACCGGGCCTTCCAGCGAGAGGCAACCCCACGCCCAGCTGCCAGTGATGTCGAGCAGTTCGAAGCTGTCACCTTCCAGCAGTGTGCAGATCTCTGCCGCCTCGTCTGACGCAGCGCGGCGCAGCACCGCGCCGCCGGGCATCACGCTGCGCGGCTGTGGCACGGCATAATGCGGCACGAAATACTTCCCCGCGAGGCCGATATGCGCCACGTCGCCACGCAGCGGAACGCGCGTCTCGTTAGGCCGTTCAACGGGGCCGGACAGGACGAACGGGCCCTGCGCATGGGTGGCCAGCGCGTCATCGGTCATCGCAGAAGCAGTCACATCAATACTCACAAGTGTTCACTTGTGGCCGCCATTAGACGCGGGCGCGCCAAGGGGCAAGCTTGCTGCAATGACGGGCCCTTAGCCGAAACGCTTTTTCAGCATGTGGAAAGATGCCCGCAGGCCCAGCGCCGCGCCGCCCTTTGCCCGGCCGGGCTTGGCTGCGGGACGCCAGGCGAAGGTATCGAAATGCACCCAGTCGATGCCTTCGCCCACGAACTTGTCGAGGAAACTGGCGGCGACGCTGGCCCCGGCAAAACCGCCGGTGTGGGTGTTGTTGGTATCGGCGATGTCGGACTTCAGCCATTCGCCATAGGCCGCATGGATCGGCAGGCGCCACGGCGCATCGTCATGCGCGCGGCCTGCGGCGATCAGCTCGTCCGCCGTCTCGTCGCGCCGGGTGAACAGGGCAGGCAGGTCCGGCCCCACGGCCACGCGCGCCGCGCCCGTCAGCGTGGCAAAGTCGATGATGAATTCCGGCTCCTGCTCGCTGGCATAGGCGAGCGCATCGCCCAGGATCAGGCGGCCTTCGGCATCGGTATTGCCGATCTCCACCGTCAGGCCCTTGCGGCTGGCCAGCACATCGCCGGGGCGGAAGGCATTGCCCGAAATGGCATTCTCCACTGCGGGCACAAGGCATTGCAACCGTACCTTCAGGCCCGCTTCCATCACCATGCCTGCCAGTGCAAGGGCGTGGGCCGCGCCGCCCATGTCCTTCTTCATCAGCAGCATTCCGGATGCGGGCTTGATGTCGAGCCCGCCCGAATCGAATGCCACGCCCTTGCCGACAATGGCGATGCGCGGATGGGAATCGTCACCCCAATTTAGCTCGATCAGGCGCGGGGCATGTTCGCGCGATGCTGCGCGGCCCACGGCGTGGACCATGGGAAATCCCGTCACCAGCGCATCGCCGCGCACCACATTCAGCTTCGCGCCATGGGCATCGGCAAGCTTCTTGGCCTCAGCCTCGATCGCTTCGGGGCCCATGTCCTCTGCCGGGGTGTTGACCATGTCAGCCACCAGCGCGCAGGCCTGCGCTTCGGCCTGCATCGCGGGAATGTGGCCCACTTCGCCGGTCAGCAGGATGCGCTCTGCCTCCGCCTTGTCATCCTTCACATAGCGATCGAACACATATTGCGCGCTCTGCCAGCCGAACATGGCGATTCCCGGTTCGCCGCTTGCGAGGCGGTAGGTGCCCGCCGGCAGGCTCTCGGCCAGCTTGGCAAGGCACCAGCTGGACAAATCATCGGGATTGGCAACCCCGCCGACAGCGAACCAGCCTTCGCCATCGGGCACGATTCCTACCTGATATCCGCCGCCGGTAAACTTCTGCCCGGCCAGCGCAGCACGCTGCGGGCCACTGAGTTTCTTGGCAAAATCCTCGAAACCGTCCTTGTTGACGAGGTGGATGGCAATTGCGTCCTGGCCGCGATCCGGCTGGATCAAATCAGTTTTTAAGCTCATAAAGGCCTTTCTGCCCGCAAGGGTCGCATTTGGAAAGGCAGAGAAGACTAATGGGACGAGTTTGTCTGGGGCTGACGGCGGCATTGCTGCTCGTGTCCTGTAGGCAGGATAATCCGGAGCCGGTTCCCGCAGAAACGCCGACTCCGACCGAGAGCGCATCTGCCACGCCGCTGCCCGCCAGCGGTGCGCGCGCCGTGGCGGAAGAGACGGGCGACTTCCTGTTCGAATATTCCTATCCGGAAGAAGCAGGCGATATTCCCGAACTTGCTGCCTTGCTGGGAGACCGGCTGGACGAGGTGCGGGCGGATATTGCCGCACAAAGCGCCGCCGGACGCGAGGCGGCGCATGACGATGGCTTCCCCTTCAACAAATATTCCAGCAGCACGGCCTGGCAGGTGGTGGCCAATACGCCGCGCTTCCTCAGCCTGTCCTCCAACATCGAATCCTATACCGGCGGTGCGCACGGGAATTACGGTTTCGGTGCGCTGGTGTGGGACCGCGAAGCTGGCAAGGCGCTGGAGCCGGAGGACTTCTTCACCAGCCTCGATGCGCTGGACGATATCCTTGCCGAGACTTTCTGCGAGCAGCTGAATGCCGAGCGCGCCAAGCGCCGCGGGCAGCCGGTGGAAGAGGGCAGCGAGGAGATGTTCGACGCCTGCGTGCCACTGTCCGACACCACGATCCTGCTCGGTTCCGCCGGTGGCAAGGCCTTCAACCGTATCGGCGTTCAGGTCGGCCCCTATGTGGCAGGCCCCTATGCCGAAGGATCGTTCGAATTCACCTTCCCCGTCACCCCTGCCATGCTGGAGGTGGTGAAGGAGGAATACCGCAGCGCCTTCGCGGTGCGGTGAAGTGATGCGCTGGCTCGCTCTCCTGCTTGCTGCTGCCGGGCCGACAGGTGCGGTGCTGGCGCAGGAGGACGGGGCGGCCGGCCCTTTCGGCGATGAGCGACAGTTCTTCTTCCGCTGCGAGGCGGAATTGGCCGACGGACCGCTGAGCGCCAGCGGCAGCATGGTGGTGGACAGCAACGGCGCGCACGCCGAATCCCTGGTGTGGCTCAGCAACGAGCCGCTGGCGTTCAACGATTACGAGCAGGAATCGCCAGCCAATCTGCACGCCTTCTGGTCTGAACCGCTGGGGCCACAGGCGTTCGAGGCGGGGCGGCTGCACCTGATGTGGGATGCTCCGCGCCGTCTGCCGCGACCTCTGCTGCTGACAGTGGATGAAAGGCTGAACGACGGCACTTTTGCGGTGCTGATGAACCGTTACGAAAAGCGCAAGGCCGCTGCTTCGATCCGGCTTGGGCACCTGCTGCGCTGGGCGGGGGACAAGGACCAGCTGCGGCTCAGCGTCTATGGCGACGGCGGGAGCGAATATCTGGGCACCGCCGTTCTGCCGAAGGCGATCATCACCCGGATGCGCGGCCAGTTCGAAAGCCTGCTTGCCCGGCTCGATGCCAAGGCTGCCGATTTCCAGAACCAGTGCACAAGGCACGAACATCGCGACGACCTGATCCTCGCCAACTGAAGGAGAGTCGCATTTCCGGCGGTCATTCGCTACATGGCTCACCATGGTCGAATATCAGCACGTAACAGATGACATGTCCGTCTATCGCGACGGGACTATCAAGATCCATGGGCCGGAAGGCTTTGAAGGCATGCGCAAGGCCGGCCGCCTCGCTGCCGAAATCCTCGATGCGCTGTACGAGAAGGTCGTCCCCGGCGTCACGACGGAGGAACTCGATACCTTCGTGCGCAACATGATGCTGGATGGCGGCGCTGTTCCGGCAACGCTGGGCTATCGCGGCTTCACCCACAGCTGCTGCACCTCGATCAACCACGTGGTGTGCCACGGCATTCCGGGTCCGAAGGTGCTCAAGTCCGGCGATATCGTAAATATCGACGTCACCCCGCTGCTGGATGGCTGGCACGGCGATACCAGCCGCATGTATCTTGTCGGCGATGTGCCGCTGAAGGCGCGGCGGCTGGTTGATGTGACTTACGAATGCCTGATGATCGGCATCGATCAGGTGCGCCCCGGTGCGCGGCTGGGCGATATCGGCGCGGCAATCCAGGCCCATGCCGAAAAGCACCGCTACGGCGTGGTGCGCGAGTTTTGCGGCCATGGCCTTGGCCGCCTGTTCCACGACGCGCCCGAAGTGGTCCACGCCGCGCGTGCCGGCACCGGACCCGAACTGAAGGCCGGCATGTTCATGACCATCGAACCGATGATCAACCTCGGCCGTGCCCACGTGAAGCTTCTGAATGACGGGTGGACCGCGGTGACGCGCGACAAGAGCCTGTCCGCCCAGTTCGAACATTCCATCGGCATTACCGAGCTTGGCTGCGAGTTGTTCACCGAGAGCCCCAAGGGCCTGCACAACCCCGCCGCTTTCTGACGCGGGGCGGCGCGGCGCGTTTGACCCGCGTCAATGCCGGGCGCGCGGATGCGATCCATTCTTGCTCCAACACTGGAGGAGAATGGTCATGACTTTCCGTACGCTTTTCGCTTCGCTCGCTCTGGGCGCAACCGCCCTTGCAACGCCTGCCGCAGGGCAGGACCCGGCAGATCAGTCGCAGGTGCAGGAACTCGCCAACCGCTGGACGGCGGCCTATAACAGCGTAGACGTGCCCGCGCTGGCCGATCTCTATGCTGACGATGCCGAGCTCTACATCCACCGCGAGGGCCGCTTCATCGGACAGGCTTCCATCGGCGATTACTGGGCTTGCGACATGGGCCGCGCCAACCCCATTACCGAGCTCAACGTGACAGACAGCGTGGTCGATAGCGAGATGATGCTGGTCCACGGCAATTATCAGGTGCTGGACCGCAATACCGGCGTGCCGCTGGGTGGCGGGCGCTTTGCCCACATCTGGGTGCTTGATCGTGATGTATGGGTGGACCTACAATGGTAAGAAACCTCGCCGCACTTGCGGGCCTGCTGGCACTCGCTGCCTGCCAGACAACCGCCGCTGATGCTCCCAATCGGGTGGAGCGCAATGTCTATGGCGACGTGCATGCCTTTGCCGAGGCAGCCTGCGGCGGATGTCACGCGGTGGATCACAATGCGCTGTCTCCCGATCCACGCGCGCCGGAATGGCCCAGCATCGTCAATGATCCTGATCTCACCAAGGACACGCTGCGCACCTGGCTGATCGATGCGCACAACTATCCCGAAGAGATGGATTTCGAGCTGAACCGCCCGCAGATCGAGGAACTTGTCACCTACATGATGAGCCTCAAGCGATCGGGTTACGAACCGTCTATCTGATCGCCAGCAGGTGCGCCGCGCATCTGCGGCAATCCGAACTGCCGAAACCGGGCAAAGGCGTTGTCGCACCGGCAGCCAGCAGCTTTGCGACCAGCGCACATTCACTGCCTGCCGGAAAGGCGCGGGCCGTGATGTGGCGCGCAGCGATGGTCAGCTGGTCCACGTGCCAGTGCGGCTTCTTGTCGCGCCGGAAATGGCGAGCCACGCGCGCGGCGATGCCGCCGGGTCCATTGGCGCTGCCGCAATAGGCAAAGCGGCCCTGCGGCAGGGTGAAGTCCTGGCTGGCGAAACGGCCGGTGAAGGGCGCAGCCAGCTCGATCAGCAGGACATAGGCACCGCTCTCGCGTGGGAGATCCGCGCAGTCTTCAGGCGTGAACACCCGGCCTTGGCCGATCGCTTCGATCATCCTTCGCGCGCGGCGCGGATCGCGGCTCCGCCTGCGAAGGGGGCGATGGCCACCAGCAGCAGGCTGATGGCAGCGGTCAAAGCCAGCCCGCCATCGCCGCCGGTCGACAATGCGCCTGCGCCGAAGATCAGCAACGGCACGGCGAGCGGGATCACCAGCAAGCCGGACAGCGCTGCTCCGCCGCTGCGCAATCCCACGGTGATCGCGGCGATGATGATGCCGATGGCGGCAAGGCCCGGCGTGCCCGCCAGCAAGCCCAGTTCGACAATGCGCAAGGTCTCGCCATCGATGCCGACCAGAGCTGACGCGGGCAGGGCAGCGAGCATGATGAACGGCCCGAAGCTGAGCCAATGCGCCAGCAGCCGCACGGCCACAACAACCTCTTCCGAAATGCCGCGCAAGGCCCATTGGTCGAAGAAGCCTTCGTGCATGTCGCTTGCCAGCAGCCGGTCCAGCGGCAAGATGGCAGCAAGCAGCGCGGCGACCCAGATCACCCCGCCGCCGGTCGCGGCAAGCAGCGTGGGATTGGGGCCGATGGCAAAGGGATAGAGCATCGCCACGGCAAGGAAGAACAGCAGCGGCAGCATGGTGCCGCCGCTCGCGGTGCCGGGCAGGAAGCGGGCAAGGTCGCGCTTCAGCAGGCTGGCAACCATCCTCACAGCGCAAACTCCGCAAGGCTCAATGTGTGCATGTGCTTCAGGTTGAACGGCTGGTGGCTGGCGATCACCGCAATGCCGCCTGCGTCGCAATGGCGCTGCACCAGTTCCTCGCACAGTTTCACCGCGTCCACGTCCAGCCCGTTCAGCGGCTCGTCCAGCAGCCAGATCGATGCCTGCTGGCCGATCAGCCGGGCGAGCGCGGCGCGCTTGCGCTGGCCGGTGGAGAGGTATCGCACCGGCACATCTTCAAGACCTGCAAGGCCAAGCTGCGTCATCGGTGGTGCCTCCCCGTCAAGCCGGGTCCAGAAAGACAGCGCCTTGCCCAGCGGCTGGTCATTGTCGAGCGCGGGGCGTTCATCGAGCAGGCCGATCATGCCGCTGCGCTCTACCGTGCCCTCGAACGGGCGGGCAAGGCCGGCAAGGATGCGCATCAGGCTGGATTTGCCGATACCGTTTGCGCCTGCGACCTGCAGCGCCTCGCCATTTTCCAGCGACAGCGAGAGGCGCGCGAACAGCAGCCGGTCCCCCCGGCGGCAGGCAAGGTCACTCGCGGCAAGGCGGAACGGTTCCATCGGGGGCTGCGTTAGTGCAGACTGGCCCGCACGACAAGAAAGCGAGAGACATTATGGCTATCGAGCAGCTCAGCGAAGGCGAACGCAGCGAATTGCTCGCCGCGCATCGGGCGTGGACACTGCGCGATGACGGCAAGGCGATCTGCCGCGATTTCAAGTTCAGGAACTTCAGCGAGGCATGGGGCTTCATGAGCCGCGTGGCGCTGATCGCGGAGAAACAGGACCATCACCCCGAATGGTCCAATGTCTACAACAGCGTCTCGATCACACTGTCCACGCATGATGCGGGCGGTCTGTCAGCGCGCGATGCGGTAATGGCAAAGGCAATAGACAAATTGACACAATAGAGCGCTTGGCAAGCTGAACCTCCCCTGCAAATATGTTGTCTAGTTAACGATATTGGACAGCCAGTTCCGGGAGAGGGGACCCACATCATGCGCGAGCATTCTCGCACGGCTTTAGCCAGCCTGCTTCTTGCCACCACGGCCACGCTGGGTCTGGCAACGCCTGCCCTTGGACAGGATCATGCCGATCACGCGATGCCGCAAGAAGCGGCTGCACCTTTGGTGCCGGCCATGGCCTGGTCCGATCCAGCGGCATGGCCAGACGGCAAGGTTCCGGCCGAAGGCGACGCGGTGGTTATCGCACGCGGTGCGAATATCGTGCTCGACGTGTCACCTCCTGCGCTGCGCAGCCTCACCATCGATGGCAGCCTGACCTTTTCCGATACCACGGACCTCAGCCTCGAGACCGAGTGGATCTACCTGCGGCAGGGCGAACTCCATATCGGCAGCGAGGATGCGCCGTTCACCCACAAGGCCACGATCACGCTGACCGACAATGTGCCGGGTGAAGACGTCAACACCATGGGTGATCGCGGAATCATGCTGATGGGCGGCACGCTCCAGATGCACGGCACGCAGTCGAACAGCTGGACCAAGCTCACAGCGACTGCCGAAGCCGGCAACACCATCATCGAGGTGCTCGACGCGAGCGGCTGGAGCGAAGGGGACGAGATCGTCCTTGCAACGACCGACTTTAATCCGCGGCAGGCCGAAAAGCGCACCATCGTGGGCATCGATGGCAATGTCATCCTGCTCGACCGTCCGCTGGAATACATGCATTTCGGGGCGATCACGCACGGCGTGGACCAGCGCGGCGAGGTGGGGCTGCTCAGCCGCAATATCCGCGTGCAAGCGTCCGAGGATGCAGAGGAAAGCTGGTTCGGCGGGCATATCATGGCGATGCTGAACCCCGATGTGCGGATTTCCGGCGTCGAGCTCACCCGCATGGGCCAGAACATGACGCTCGCCCGCTATCCGATGCACTGGCACCTCGTGGGTGAAGGGGTGGGGCAGTATATCCGCAATTCCGCCATCCATGACACTTACAACCGCTGCGTGACGGTGCACGGCACCAACAATGTGCTGGTGGAAAACAACGTCACCTACAACACCGTGGGCCACTGCTTTTTCCTTGAAGACGGGGTGGAGACGGGCAACACATTTGCCCGCAATCTGGGCATACAGACCAAGTGTCATCCAACCCTGCCGTGCGATCCCACCAATCTTGCGCCGGGGCGGGGCATCACCGGCATGAACGGCCAGCGGGCAGAGCATGTGCTGCTGCCATCGGACAATACCGTGTCCACCTTCTGGATCACCAATCCGGACAACAGCTATATCGGCAACGTCGCTGCCGGGTCTGACCAGATCGGTTTCTGGTTCGCGCTGCCGGTGCACCCCACCGGGGCGTTTGAAGGCACCACTGTCAGCGCCGAAACATGGCCGCGCCGCACACGCCTGCGCGAATTCAGCGGCAATACCGCCCATTCCAACTTCGACGGGCTGATGTTCGACCGCGGACCGAACCCCGACGGCACCTTCAGCGTGGGCGGCAGCAATTACCACTTCCCCGTGGCGGACGGTAAGGATCCGAATGGCGAACCGCTGGTGTCGCATTTCAAGGATTTCACAGGATACAAGAACCGCAACGGCGCGGTGTGGGGCCGGGGCGAGCTGCACCTGTTCACCAATCTGCGCGTGGCGGACAATGCCATCGGTTTCACCCATGCGGCATCCGCCGTGGGACGGGCCGAATATACATCGAAAGTGGTCGATTCCATTTTCGTGGGCGAGAGCGACAATGTGGGCAATCCCTCCACCCCGGAAGAGCTGGCCTATGGCCGCAGTCTGCCGGCTGACAGCGCCGACTTCCCGATCCGTGGCTATGAATATTACGACATGCGCCACGATGTGGAGAACACGCGCTTCGTGAACTTCGTGCCCAACGCGCTGCGCGATGCGGGGGCGATTTCGTACCTGATGTACACCAGTTTCGGAATGAGCACCGAGAACGCTATCGAGGGGGCACAGTTCGAGAATGCCAAGCCGGTCAGCTTCCCGCCGGTGGTGCGCCGCTGGGCTTCGGACTTCGGGCGGCAGAACGCATGGCGCGGCGCGGCCATCCACGACAGGGATGGTTCTGTCGGCGGTGTGCCGGGTGGTTTCATTGTCCTCGACAACGGCATCGCCTCAGACGAGGAGGCTTGCGAGATCAAGCCGGACTGGGGCGCAGCTGTCTGCGAAGGCGACTTTGGCCATTTCGGCCTTGGCCCCAACATGGGTTTCGGCAGCGGGCCGATCGAAAACCCGATCATGCTCAGCCGCAATGGCAGGCGCTGGGAATATACCGGGCAAACGACCATCCGCAGCGGCGCGGAAGTTCGCGTGGAAACCAGCCGAACTGACCTGTCGCTCTCGCTGCGCGAGATGGAGGACGGCTCATGGGTGATTTTCGAACTGCCCGGTTTCGCTACCTCCGCAGCCGAAGGGCTGGAGCAATCCAGCCTGGAAGACCTGCGCGCTGCGGAGCACTCCGCGTGGTTTGCCGATGAGGACAGCCTGTGGGTCAAGCTGGTGGTAGACAACAGCGGCGGGCAGAATGTGCAGATCGGCACGCCCGGTTTCGGGGTCAGCACGGTCGGCACTGGCCCCGGCGGCGCCTTTGATGCAGGCGCGCGCCTTGAAGTCAGCCGGACGGCAAGCTCACGCTGAACCGCAGCGATGGGGGGTGAGGGCGCTTAGTCGAGCCCCTTCACGAACTCCTCACCCGTGCGGATTTCAGCGGTGGACCGCGCCACCACGTCACCCATCGGCTCCAACCGGCCGCCAAGGCAGCTGGCGAGGAAACCTTCGGCAATCGCGTTGAATGCGATGTTGTTTTCCGGGCGGTGGAAGCCGTGGCCTTCGTCGGGGAACAGCACATAGGTGACGGGGATGCCGTGGCTTTCCATGGCGTCCACGATCTGGTCACTCTCCGGCTGCTTCACGCGCGGATCATTGGCGCCCTGGCCGATCAACAGCGGGCGGGCAATGCGGTTGGCCTTGTGGAGCGGGCTGCAATCAATCAGCAGCTGCTTGCCTTCGGGCGTGGTGGGGTTGCCCATGCGCTCATGGAACTGTTTCACCATCGGTTCCCAGTAAGGCGGAATGGTTTCGAGCAGCGTTTCGAGGTTGGACGGGCCGACGATATCGACCCCGCAAGCAAACACGTCAGGCGTGTAGGTCAGGCCCACCAGCGTGGCATAGCCGCCATATGATCCGCCCATGATGGCCACCTTGTCCTTGTCGGCAATGCCCGCTTCAACGGCCCAGTTCACCGCGTCGATCAGATCGTCATGCATGGTCTTGGACCATTGCAGGTTGGCGGCGTTGACGAAGTCCTTGCCGAAGCCGGTCGAGCCGCGGAAGTTCACCGACAGCACGGCATAGCCGCGATTGGCCAGCCACTGGTGCGTGCGGTTGTAGCCATAACCGTCGCGCGCCCACGGCCCGCCATGCACCACCAGCACCATCGGCACCGGCGCATCGGGAATGCCATCGCCGTCGGGATCACAATTGGCGGGCAGGGTGAGGTAGGATGGCAGGGTCAGCCCATCACGCGCCGTGATTTCGCGCGGGTGCATCGGCTGCAACGGCTGGCCTTCCAGTTCCGGCTTGGTGACGTAGAACAGCGTCAGGCTGTCTGCCGCGCGGTCATAGATGAAGCAACGAATCGGCGCGGTCAGCGGGTCATTCCAGACAAGCCATTTCGTGTCGTCATCGGTGCGCGACTGCACGCCGAAATCACCGTCGAGATGTTCGCGCAGCCAGTCGAGCGAGGACTTGATGCCCTTGTCGAAGCAATGCCACTCGGTGCGCAGGTAAGTGACGGAATAGGCCTGCACTTCGCCCGTCAGCGGGTGGCTGAGCGTGCCGCCGATATCCGCGCGGTCGTCCTCGGCGATCAGTTCGCGCTCACCCGTCTCGGTATCCTCGGCATAAAGCGCGCCGGTGTTGCGGCCGCGGCTGTCGAGCCAGTAGAGCGTCTTGCCATCGGTGGTATAGCCGCCAAGGCCGGAGGTGAGGGTGTCATCCATCGGGATGACCTCGTCCGGCTCATCCGAGATAACGCCATCGGTGATGCGGTGGAGGTCCACCCCGCCAGCCTCGTTCTGCCGCTCGGCCCAGCGCAGCGTCAGGCTGTCATCCGCGGTAAAACCGGCCCATTCGTTGTTCTCCAGCACCAGCTCCATCTCGCCCATGGTCAGGTTCAGCAGGTAAACGTCATGGAAGCGCGGATCGCGGTTGTTGAGTCCGATCAGGAACTTGTCCTTGATCGTTTCCGAACCGCCCACGATCTGCACGCGGGTGTTCTCGAACGGCGTCACGCAGCTGTCCTCGCCGGTAGCGATATCGACCTTGTAGAGCAGGAAGTTCTCGTCGCCATCCTTGTCCCGCACATAGAACAGCGCGCTGCTGTCCGGCGCGAAGAAATACTGCGGGATCGGGCGATCCTTTGCATGGGTCATCAGCCGGGCGTTGTCGGGATCGTCATAAGGCGCGAGCCAGACATTCATCACGCCTTCGTGCGGGGCCATCCACGCCAGCCACTTGCCATCCGGGCTCAGCTTGCCGCCGGAACGGACGGGATTGCCGAACAGGGTCTCGCGGCTGATCAGGTCGACCCCCTTGAGGCGGTCGGCGGCGGTGGTGGCAGATGTCATGGTAACTCCCGGTGTCGTGTCCCGTGTGCCCAGTTAGGGGCGGGGGCGCGGCATTGAAAGGGGTGTGCGGTTCAAAGCGCCGGATTGTTGTAGCAATGCCAGGTGAAGATCGCCAGCGCGCTGCGGTGCGGGCGCCAGGGGTCTGACATGGCGCGGGTGGTCTTCTCGTCCGGGCGCTCGTCCAGCCCCAGTATCTTGCCGATGCCTGCCATCACGGCAAGGTCTCCCGCGGGCCAGATATCCGCGCGTCCTTCGGCAAACAGCAGGTAGATTTCGGCAGACCAGCGCCCGATGCCCTTGATCCTGGTGAGTTCGGCAATCGCCGCTTCATCGTCAGCGGGCAGACTCTCGAAATCGACTTCCCCTGCTGCCACCAGTTCGCACAAGGACCGGGCATAGCCCTGTTTCTGGCGCGACAATCCGCAGGCCCGCAGGGTATCGAAATCGCGTTCGAGCAGGCAGGTCGGCTGGAAGTCCGCGCCCAGTTCGGCTTCCAGCTTGTTCCACATGCTTGTTGCTGCGGCCACGCTGACCTGCTGGCCCACGATGGTGCGCAACATGGTCTTGTAACCACGGTTGCGTATGCGCGGTTCGGGATAGCCGGCCAACTCCAGCGCGGGGGCAAAGGCATCCTCGCGGGTTGCCAGCGCGTCCAGCGATGCCCTAATCTGCCCTTCGCTCAATCCCATCGTGCACCTCGCTTCTTGCCAAGCCCTTCGCGATTGCCTAGCAGCCCTGCCGAAACCGGATAGGGAATTTTATTGCCATGCCAAAGCTGATCGTTGTCAACCGCTCGGGTGAAGAGTCCACCGTGGAAGCGGCAAGCGGCCTGACCGTGATGGAAGCCATCCGCGACAACGGGTTTGACGAACTGCTCGCGCTGTGCGGCGGCTGCTGTTCCTGCGCCACCTGCCATGTGCATGTGGACCCTGCCTTCGCTGACAAGCTGCCCGCGATGAGCGAGGACGAGGACGACCTGCTCGATTCCAGCGATGATCGTAACGAGACCTCGCGTCTGTCTTGCCAGATTCCGTTCACGGACGATCTGGACGGCCTCAAGGTCACCATCGCCAAGGAAGACTAAGCGCCGCCACAGCGGCACCAAGACAGGCTTTAGCCCGGCCAAGGCGATGCTGAGTTGCGTCACGCTGCGGCACGGCTTATCTCGCTTGCCATGACCAGCCTCGCAACACGCCAGAACACCATCGACCTTATCGGCAACACGCCGCTCGTCCTGCTGAAAGGGCCGAGCGAGGCGGCGGGTTGCGAAATCTGGGGCAAGTGCGAATTTGCCAACCCCGGCGCTTCTGTAAAGGACCGCGCGGCCTTGTGGATCATCCGCGATGCCGAACAGCGCGGCGAATTGCAGCCCGGCGGCACAGTGGTGGAAGGTACGGCGGGCAATACCGGCATCGGCATCGCGCTGGTAGCCAATGCCCGCGGCTACAAGACGATCATCGTCATGCCGGACAACCAGTCCAAGGAAAAGATGGACACGCTGCGCGCGCTTGGTGCGGAGCTGGTGCTGGTCCCGCCGACCAAGTTTTCCGATCCCAACCACTTCGTCCACACCTCCCGCCGCATTGCCGAGGAGACGGAAGGCGCTGTCTGGGCCAACCAGTTCGACAATGTCGCCAACCGCCGCGCGCATATCGAAAGCACTGCGCCGGAAATCTGGGAGCAGATGGAAGGCCGCGTCGATGCCTTCACCTGCGCCGTGGGCACCGGTGGCACGCTGGCTGGCGTGGGCATGGGGCTGAAGGCGTTTGACGAGGATATCCGCATCGCGCTGACCGATCCCTATGGCGCGGCGCTCTACAACTATTACGCCAATGGCGAGTTGAAGGCCGAAGGTTCCTCGGTCGCTGAAGGCATCGGGCAAGGCCGTATCACCGCCAACCTCGAAGGTGCGCCGGTCGATACGCAGTTCCGCATTTCCGATGAGGAAGGCATGGAATGGGTCGCCCGCCTGCTGCGCGAGGAAGGGCTGTGCCTCGGCCTGTCGAGCGGCATCAACGTGGCTGGTGCTGTGGCACTGGGCAAGCAGCTGGGTGCAGGCAGCCGCGTGGCCACGATCCTGTGCGATACAGGCTTCCGCTATCTCTCCAGCCTCTACAACGCCGAATGGCTGGAATCGAAGAACCTGCCGGTTTTCGACTGGCTGCGTTCATCTTGACGCATTAGGATACAGGGCATGGCACCTGATCGGCACGATCTAGACCTTGCGAATGATGCTGGCGGTGATGCGCTGTCTTCGCCGTTTGCGGGCACGCGCGCGCAGCGTATCCAGCGCCTGCAGGTGGGGCTGTTCGGCCTTGCTGCCATGGTGATGGTGCTGGGGATGGCAGACATCATCATGTCCACCGCCGAAAGCAACCAGGTGGTGACGAGCGAGGACTTGCCGCCGGTGAATGCAGAAGACGTGCCGCCGCCAACGCCGCAGCGCGATCCGCTGGCCGAAGCAGGCGTGGTGCCCGAATTGCCGGCAGAGCCCGAAACGGGGACTACGCAGGGCGCGCAGCAGGGCTTGCCCGCGCCTGTGAGCGGGGCGGATGTTCCGCCACCAGCCAATGCGCCTTGAAGCATCGCTGATCGCAGCAAGCCTGCTCGCTCTGGCTAGTCCGGCCATGGCGGAGGATGCGCTATTGGCAGATGCAGGCACGGTGAGGGCTACTGCGCCGCAACTGGCGCTGATGGGGACTATCCCGATCTATTGGGGAGAGGCTGACGGGCTGGGCGAGATCATTGCAGGCACGGCCCACGCTCATTGGGCGCGCGCCGCGCTGGAGCGCGATTTCGCGCTGGTCCCGCTCGATTTCCTCTCCGCAGAGGCGCTGGCGGGCAGGCAGTTACTGCTGATGGCGCAGCCGCGCGCGCTGGCGCCGGAAGAGAATGTCGCGCTGGACGCCTGGGTGCGCGATGGCGGCAAGCTGCTGCTGTTTGTCGATCCGATGATGACTGGCCATTCGCGCTTCTCGCTTGGTGACAGGCGCCGCCCGATGGACGTGTCGCTGCTCTCGCCCATCCTCGCGCACTGGGGCCTCGAACTGCAGTTTGACGATACGCAGGACGGCGATGTGCGCATGCTCGATCACTTCGCCGTGCCGATCCCCGCGCGGCTGCCGGGGCAGTTCGTGCCCGCTGAAGACCGCTTCGAATGCGTGGTTTCAGGCGAGGGCATCCTTGCCCACTGCGCGCTGGGCGCGGGCGAGGTGCTGGCGCTGGCCGATGCCGCCTTGCTCGATCTCGACGGCCCTTATGACGGGGCGGGGGAGGCGCTGCACATGCTCACCAGCCACCTTTTCGGGCCATTCGGGGAAAATCGGGGACACGATGCCCCGGAACACGGGAAAACGCGGGAACATGCCGTGGATTCCCATGATTCAGGGCTTGGATCGCACCATCCGCCAGGCAATGGCCCGACATAAAAGGCATATAAAACAAAGTTATACTGGCAAATCCCCAGTATTCCCGTAAATTCCCCTTTTCTCCCGCATTGACCCGCGTTAAGTATGGTCAATCGGAAGGCCGCCCGCGTTGCATCCTGATTCTTTGACGGATGGACGGGCCGCGCATCTGCGCGGCGCGAGCGCTGGCGCTTTGCCGATTTGTATGGGGCCCAAGCCGGGGGCAGGGGAAGTGTCGCAAATGGGTTCGGAATTTAGCGGTCAGGGCTTTTCGCTTCGCGGTGAAAAGGGCCGCTACGTCCTGCCCGCAGAGATGCGCAACCCCCTCGCCACCGCCAGCGGAGAGCGCGTTCTCTGCGTCGGCCGCCATGAAAGCTGGCCGTGCCTTGTCGGTTTCGGCACCGACCGCACCCAGCATTTCGAGGAAATCCTCAACGAACAGCGCGATGAAGCCCGCGCCAACGGTGACAAGTTCGACCGTGCGCTCCGCTCCGGCCAGCTGTGGAGCTTCAAGAAGCACGCCTTCGACGCCAGCGGCCGCTTCGTGCTCAACCCCTCATCGGTCAAGCTCGGCAAGATTGAGGACCGGATCTATTTCCATGGCATCGGCGATGTCATCACCATGTGGAACCCCGATATCCTCATGGGCCTGGGTGACGAGTTCGACTTCTTCAAGGTCTACTGCGAGCAGGAGATGGAAGAGGCGCTGGCCAAGGGGAGGGGCAAGTGAGCGCGCCTTCCGCCCCGCATGTTCCCGTCCTCCTCGATGAAGTGATCGAGCAGCTGTGCATCGAACCCGGCGACGTGGTGATCGATGCCACTTTCGGCGCAGGCGGCTACACCCGTGCGCTGCTGGAAGCAGGTGCCATCGTCCACGCATTCGATCGCGATCCCGATGCCATCGAAGCAGGCAGCCAGTGGCCGGAAACCCGCGAGAACCCGCCGCGGCTGGTGCTGCACCCGCGCCGCTTTTCCGAAATGCTCGAAGCGATGGCCGAGGCCGGCATGGAGCAGGTGGACGGCATCGCTATGGATATCGGCGTGTCTTCCATGCAGCTGGATCAGGCAGACCGCGGCTTTGCCTTCTCCTCCAACGGCCCGCTCGACATGCGCATGGATCGCCAGCGCCCCAATGCGGCTGATTTCGTAAACGAAGCGGATGAGAGCGCGATTGCCGATGTGCTTTACCAGTATGGCGAGGAACGCCAGTCGCGCCGCGTGGCCCGCGCCATCGTGGCGGCGCGCCCGCTCAGCACCACCGGCGAACTCGCTGCCGTGGTGCGCAAGGCGCTGGGCTATCGCGCCGGTGCACCAAAAGACCCGGCCACCCGCAGCTTCCAGGCAATCCGCATCCATGTGAACGGCGAGTTGGACGAGCTGGCAGAAGGCCTGTCCGCTGCCGAGGCGCTGCTGAAGGAAGGCGGGCGGCTGGCTGTCGTCAGCTTCCACAGCCTCGAAGACCGTATCGTGAAGCAGTTCCTGCGTGACGCGGCAAATGCCACCCCTCGCGGCTCGCGCCATCTCCCCGAAGTGCAACCTCTCTCTCCACCGCGTTTCGGGGACCTGTCCAAGGCAATCCGTCCGTCCAAGGCAGAGATCGACCGTAATCCGCGCGCGCGAAGTTCCACACTGCGCGCCGCAACGCGCACCGGCGCTCCTCCACTCCAGCGAAAGGATATGGCCGCATGACCCCGCAAGCCCGCATCCGCCGCATGGGCTGGTTTGCCCTGCTGGCAATCTGCACCGCGCTTTATGGCGTGCTGCACTTCCAGGTCTGGTCGCTCGCCAGCGAGGTGAAGAAGAAGGAACGCCAGATCATCGCGCTGGAAGAGCACAACATGCTGCTCGAAACCGAGTATCTTACGCGTTCCAGCCAGATGCAGCTGGCGACGTGGAACCGGGTGGACTTCGGCTACTCCGCACCCGAGGCGGATCAGTTCGTCGACAGCAAGCGCCAGCTGGCGCGTTTTGGCAGCCATCGCGATGGCTCTGCGCCCGAACCGATCAGCGTGGCGAGCGTTTCGGTGGACGAGGAGCGCACGCCGTTCCCGCGCCTTGTTTCGCCGATCACCGGCAAGCCGCTGGACGAAGCTCTGATCGAACCTGTCAGGGAGCATGATGACGAGCGCCGGACGCTGGTGACCACGCTGGCGCAGCAGACTGCGCGCGTGCCCATGGCGGCGGCGCGCGAAGAGGGTGCAGCTTCCGCCAGCGCGGCGACCGTCAGGGTCATGCTGGGAGGCGCCGGACAGTGACGGCTCTCGCCGCCCCGTCGCCCGCAGGCACCGGGCGTATCCGCCTCGTTGATTACCGTCGCCGCTCGCTGCTGATGGCGCGCTTTCGCGTGCTGCTGATCGCTCTGGGCTTCCTGCTGATTGCCTTTGCAGCGCTGATGCGGATCACCTGGCTGGGCGCCGTGCAGCCGGCGATCACCGAAACCACCATGGCAGAAGCGCTGCTGCCTCCGCGCGGCGAGATCACCGATCGCAACGGCGTGCCGCTGGCGCGCGCCTTTCCTGCCTATGCGCTGTGGTACAATCCCGGCGCGATGGACGATGGCGGCCCGCCGCTGGTGAAATCGCCCGAACAGGTGGCGCAGGAACTGCGCGCCATCTTCCCCGATCTCGATCCGGTCGACACTGCAGCGAAGCTGCGCGAAGGCCGCCCCACCTATCTGCGCCGTCGCGTGTTGCCCGAAGATGCCAACCGCGTGATGGAAATCGGCGAGCTGGCGCTGGAACTGCCACGCGAAAGCGACCGCCACTATCCGCAAGGCTCGCTCGCCTCGCACGTGCTCGGCTATGTGCAGGACGACAAGGGCCACCTCGGCATGGAGCAGGTGCTGGATGACCGGCTGACCGATCCCAATTTCCGCGGCGAGGCCGTGCCCCTGTCGATTGACGTGCGGGTGCAAGGCGCGCTGGAGGATGAACTGCACCGCGGCATGCGCTCGGTCAACGCCATCGGTGCGGCAGGCCTCGTGCTCGACGTCGACACCGGTGAAGTGATGGCGATGGCATCCTTCCCCGAATTCGATCCCAACCACATCACCACCAATGACCTGATCCGCACGCAGGAAATGGTTGATCGCGGCGTGATGCCCGCCAGCTTCAACCGCGTGACGAACCAGGTTTACGAGCTCGGCTCGATCTTCAAGCCGCTGACCGTGGCGGCTGCCATTGATGCCGGATCGATCACCGACCTTTCGCGGCGCTATAAGGCCAACCGCCCGCTGCGCATCGGCAAGCAGACCATCAATGACAGCCACGTGATCGCTGCTTCACTGAATGCGCCGCAATCGCTGATCCATTCCTCCAATATCGTGACGGGCCAGATCGCGGACGAGCTGGGGTCTGACGTTCTGAAGCGCTACATGACCGATCTCGGCATGGGCGAGGCGCCCTATATCGAACTGCCCGGTCGTGGTGCGCCGCTGTCCTATGGCGGGGAATGGTCGCGCCTCAAGGGCATGACTGTCAGCTTCGGCCACGGCATTGCGGTGACCCCGCTGCACCTGGGTTCCGCCTATGCGGCGATGGTCAACGGCGGCATCTGGCGTCCGGCCACGTTGCTGCGGGTGGAGCCGGGCCACGAACCGCGCGGCCGCCGCGTGTTCAGGGCCAGCACCAGCGCCCGGATGAACCAGCTGCTGCGCATGATCGCGGTCTATGGCACGGGCCGTAATGCCGATGCCCCCGGCTTCCGCGTCGGCGGGAAGACCGGCTCCGCCGAGAAGCCCAAGAACGGCTCCTATGACCGCACCACGCTGGTCTCCACCTTTGCCGCTGCCTTCCCGATGGACAAGCCGCGCTATGTCGTGATCGTGATGCTTGACGAGCCTGAAGGCACTGTCGCCAGCTCCTACCAGCGCACCGCCGCATGGAACGCCGCGCCTGTCGTGGGCCGCCTGATCCCGCGCATCGGCCCGCAACTTGGCGTGCTGCCCGATGAAGGCCGCGATATCGACCTTACCGAACTGCAGTATCTGGTCGGGAGCACGGAGCACTGATGCGATTGGCTGATCTCGCCTCTGCCGCAGGAATGGATGCCGGCGCGTCGGGCGATGCGGCAGTGACCGGCTTTGCCATAGATAACCGCAAGGTTGCGCCGGGCAATGTCTTCGGGGCGTTCCAGGGTGCGGAAGTGAATGGCGAGGATTTCATTCCCGCCGCCGTGGCCGCCGGTGCAATCGCCGTTGTCGCGCGGCCCGAAGCCAGGGTCGAAGGCGCACTGCATATCGCAGACCCGCTGCCGCGCCGTGCCTTCGCGCGGCTGGCCGCGAAATTCTTCACCCCTGTGCCTGCCAATGTCGTCGCGGTCACGGGCACCAACGGCAAGACCTCCACCGTGGAGATGACCCGCCAGATCTGGCGAATGTGTGGTCATTCCGCAGCCTCCATCGGCACGCTGGGCGTCACCACGCCTGACGAGAGCGTTTCCACCGGCCTTACCACGCCTGATATCGTCACCTTCCTGTCGAACATGACGGGCCTGTCGCGCGAAGGCGTGACCCATGTCGCTTACGAGGCATCGAGCCACGGCCTCTCGCAATATCGCAACGAAGGCCTGCCGGTGATGGCGGGGGCCTTCGCCAACCTCAGCCGCGACCACCTCGATTACCATCCCGACATGGAAGACTATTTTGCGGCCAAGATGCGCCTGTTCACTGAAGTGGTGGACGATGGCGGCACGGCGGTGATCTGGGCGGACGACGAATGGTCGGCGCGCGCGGCAGAAGTGGCGACGACGCGCGGCCTCAAGCTGTTCACCGTGGGCGAGGGTGGCAAGGCGATCCGCTTGATTTCGCGCAAGCCCGGTGCCTTGGGGCAGGAAACTAAGATCGTGTGTGAAGGGCAGGCCTATGCTATTCGCCTGCCGCTGATCGGGTCGTACCAGGTGGCCAATGCGCTGGTGGCGGCAGGGCTGGCGATTGCCAGTGGCTGCGCGTCCGCGCAGGTGTTCGACGCGGTCAGCCGCCTGCAGCCTGTTCGTGGGCGTCTGGAGCGCGCCGCGATCACGCAGGCAGGCGCTCCCGTCTATATCGATTACGCGCACACGCCGGACGCGCTGGAAGCCGCGATTGCCGCGCTGCGTCCGCATGTCTCTGGGCGCCTCATCACCGTGTTCGGCGCAGGCGGGGATCGCGACAAGGGCAAGCGCGCGCCGATGGGCGAGGTTGCCGTGCAGGGATCGGAACTGGTCTTCGTGACGGACGACAACCCGCGCGGGGAAGACCCGGCCAGCATCCGTGCAGAAGTGATGCGGGGCGCGGCGGGCGCACAGGAAATCGGCGACCGGCGGCAAGCCATCGCTGCTGCTATTGCCGCTGCGGGCAGCACTGACATCGTGCTGGTTGCAGGCAAAGGCCATGAACAGGGGCAGATCATCGGTGCGGGCGCGAACCGCCGCGTGCTGCCATTCGATGACGTAACGGTTGCGCGCGAATGTGCGGCCGAACTTTCGGGAGCAAATCGGGCATGAATGCAGTCGCACAGATCCTGCGCTGGCCGAAGGAACAGGCGGACCGCCTGCGCCACGCATTGTGGACTTCTGCCGAGATCGCGGCGGCTACCGGCGGGGCTGCTGATGGTGAATTTCAGGTTAGCGGCGTCGAGATGGACTCCCGCGATGTGCGTAGCGGGGACCTGTTCATAGCCCTGAAGGGCGAGGCGATGGACGGGCACAAGTTTATCGACAAGGCCTTTGCCAATGGCGCGGTGGCGGCCCTCGTCGATCGCCCTGTCGATTACCCGCATGTGCTCGTGGCAGATACCTCAAGTGCACTTGAGGCTTTGGCAAAGGCGGCGCGGGCGCGGGTCAGTGCAAAAATCATCGGCGTAACCGGTTCTGTCGGCAAAACAGGGGTGAAGGAGGCGATTTTCGCATCGCTTGAGAGGTGCAGCCGCGGCACGGCCCACCGTTCCATCCGCTCCTACAACAACCATGTCGGCGTGCCCCTGAGCCTGTCTCGCATGGCCCCGCGTTCCAGCTATGGCGTGTTCGAAATGGGCATGAACCACGCGGGCGAGATTTCCGGCCTGACCGCGCAGGTGCGCCCGCATGTCGCGGTGATCACCACCATCGCGCCTGCGCATATCGAGAACCTTGGCAGCGAAGAGGCGATTGCCGATGCCAAGGCAGAGATTTTCGAAGGGTTGCAAAAGGGCGGCACCGCCGTGATCCCGGCAGACAGCCCGCATTTCGAGCGGCTGCGCGATGCGGCGTTGAAGGCAGGCGCGAAGGTGATCAGCTTCGGCAGGTCGGAAAAGGCGGATATGCGCCTGCTCGATGCCATTCCCGATGCTCATGGCGGCTCGCTTGTTACCGCAGCGATGGGTGACCAGCGGCTGTGCTATTCGGTCGCCGAACCGGGCGAGCACTGGATTTCCAATTCGCTTTGCGTGATGGCGGCTGTTCACGCTGCCGGTGGCGATCTTGGCGCGGCAGGTCTTGCGCTGGCAGGCATGGGCGGCCTGAAAGGACGCGGTGCGCGGCTGCGCGTTGCCGTTCCCGGTGGCCATGCGCTGATGGTGGATGAAAGCTACAACGCCAACCCCGCCTCCATGCGCGCCACGCTGGCGCAGCTGGGGCAAACGCCTGCCACTCGCCGGATTGCTGTGCTTGGCGCGATGAAGGAACTGGGCGAGTTTGGCCCTGCCTTCCACGCCCAGCTGGCCGAGCCGCTGCTTGATGCGAATGTCGATTATGCCGTCCTCGTCGGACCGGAGATGGTCGCCCTTGCACGGGAACTGGGGAGAGGCTTGGCGAATACGCTTGGCAAGCCCTTGCACTTTGCCCAATGCGAAAATGCGGGTGAAGCGATAGCTGCGCTGGAGGAATTCGGGCTTGCTGGCGGCGATGCGGTGCTGGTGAAGGGATCGAATTCCGTAGGGCTGTCGCGCCTGGTGGCGCACTATGGCGCCAGGGAAGGCTGATAGCGCGGAACGATGCTGTATTTTCTTGCGGAACTGTTCGAATTCGACGGGTTGTTGAACCTCATCCGGTACCAGACCTTCCGCGCTGGTGCGGCCATGATGACGGCGCTGCTCATCGGCCTCATCATCGGCCCCAAATTCATCGCCATGCTGCGCGTGCGCCAGGGCAAGGGCCAGCCTATCCGCGCTGACGGCCCTGCTTCGCACCAGTTGAAGGTGGGCACGCCGACCATGGGCGGGTTGATGATCCTCACCTCGCTGGTGATCTCGATGTTCCTGTGGATGGACCTTGGCAATCCCTTCGTCTGGGCCTGCATCGCGGTGTGTCTCGGCTTTGGCGTGATCGGCTTTCTCGATGATCTCGACAAGGTCACCAAGGGCAGCCACAAGGGCCTGTCAGGCAAGGTGCGCCTGCTGGCCGAATTCATCGTGGCGGGCATCGCGTCCTACCTTATCGTGGGCGAGATCAACACCAATCTCTACATCCCCTTCTTCAGTGACCGGGTGATCCCGCTTGGCCCGTTCTATTACCTGTTCGCCGCCACGGTGATCGTGGGCATGGGCAACGCGGTGAACCTGACGGACGGGCTGGACGGGCTTGCCACCATGCCGGTGGTGATTGCGGCAGGTGCCTTCATGATCATCTGCTACCTCGTCGGCCGCGTCGATTATTCCGAATATCTCGGCATTCCGCACGTGCCCTACGCTGGCGAGCTGGCGCTGTTCTGTGCAGCGATCATGGGATCGGGCCTTGCCTTCCTGTGGTTCAACGCGCCGCCTGCCGCGGTGTTTATGGGCGATACCGGCAGCCTTGCCCTTGGTGGGGCGCTGGGCGCACTGGCCGTGGCGAGCCATCATGAGATCGTGCTGCTGATCATCGGCGGATTGTTCGTGATGGAAACCGCTTCGGTCATCATCCAGGTCTTCTGGTTCAAGCGGACAGGCAAACGCGTGTTCCGCATGGCCCCCATCCACCACCATTTCGAACAGCTTGGCTGGAAGGAATCGACCGTGGTGATCCGCTTCTGGATCATCGCCATCGTTCTTGCGGTCATCGGTCTAGCCACGTTGAAGCTCAGGTGATCACGGCACGCGCCTTCTCCGGAAAGAAATACGCCGTCCTCGGCCTCGCCCGTTCGGGCATGGCGGCGGTGGAAAGCCTGCTGGCGAGCGGCGCTGAGGTGACAGCATGGGACAGGCAGGACAACGCCCGCGAAGCCTTGGCAGGCCGCTGCGCCATTGCCGATCCGATGGAGATCGAGCTTGCCGGGTTCGATGCCGTGGTCGTGTCACCGGGGGTGCCGCTCAACACCCATCCGCTGAAGGCTAAGGCGAAGGCGGCAGGCGTGCCGATCATCGGTGATATCGAACTGTTCTCGCAGGCGCAGCCGGAATTGCCCGAACATTTCGTGGTCGGCATCACCGGCACCAACGGCAAGAGCACGACGACCGCGCTGGTGCATCACATCCTCAAGGAAGCCGGCGTCAATACCGTGATGGGCGGCAACATCGGCCTGCCGATCATGGCGCAGGATCCGCTGGAGCCGAACGACAAGGGCCTGCCCGTCTATGTGCTGGAACTGTCCAGCTACCAGATCGACCTCACCTTCACGCTTGCCTGCAAGGCAACGGCGCTGCTCAACATCACGCCCGATCACCTCGATCGCTACGAGAATTTCGAAGCTTACGCTGCCAGCAAGGCGCGGCTGATGGACATGCTGGACCCGTTCGGCGTGTCGCTGCTGCCGACATCTGCCGAGGCGGCCGCATTTCACAACAAGCGCGGGCCTTACGAATGGATCGGCCCTCCCTACGACGCCAGCAACCAGGCAGAATGGCCTTCGCTGCAAGGGCCGCACAACCTCGAAAACGCGATTTTCGCCAGCCATATCTGCGGCGAACTTTTCCTGACCAATGGCGCGATTGCCCACGGCCTGCGCACCTATCCCGGCTTGCCGCACCGCATGGAGCGGCTCGGCACATTCGATGGCGTGCTGGTGATCAACGATTCCAAGGCGACCAATCCCGCCTCCACTGCACCGGCGCTGGCCGCATGGCCTGCCGAGGATGGCCACAAGCGCATCCACTGGATTTGCGGCGGCCTCGCGAAGACCGACAATCTCGACGAATGCGCTCCGCATTTCGGCAATGTCGCTGCTGCCTACACCATTGGCGAGGCTGGCGCGCTGTTCGGTGAGTTGCTGGCTCCGCACATGAAGGTGGAGCCTTGCGAAATGCTGTGCGAGGCCACGGCACGCGCCCTGAATGCGGCGCAACCGGGCGACGTGGTGATGCTTTCACCCGCCTGCGCCAGTTTCGACCAGTTCCGCGACTACGAAGTGCGCGGCGATACCTTCCGCGAGATCGTTGGCAAGCTCACAGATGAGAGGCCCGCCGCATGAGTGCTGCACGCCCCTATATCCCCAATGCCGGCAAGCGTACCGAGCCGCCGCGCCCCTATGCCAATGACCGCAAGCGCCAGCTGCAGATCTGGTGGCGCGAGATTGACCGGGTGCTGCTTGGCCTCGTGCTTTCGCTGATGGTGCTGGGGTCGATTGCGGTGATGGCAGCATCTCCTGCAAGCGCAGCACGCCTTTCCACCAGCGATGTGACGCTGAACGATCTGCATTTCTTCCTGCTCCACATCCGCTGGCAAGTGCTGGGCATCATGGTGCTGTTCGCCACCTCGCTGCTGCCGCAGGAACTGGCGCGACGCGGCAGCATCATCCTTGGCGCAGCCATGCTGTTCGCGCTGCTGCTGGTGCCGCTGATCGGGTTCGAGCGGAATGGCGCCACGCGCTGGCTGGACCTTGGCATTGCCTTCCAGCCGTCCGAATTCCTGAAGCCTGCATTTGCCGTGCTGCTGGCGTGGATTCTTTCGTGGAAGATCCGCGATCCCAACCTGCCGGTGGTTCCGGTTTCTGCCGGGTTGCTGGGCTATATCGTGATCATGCTGATGGCGCAGCCCAACCTTGGGGCGGCGATCCTCTTCGTTGGCTGCTGGTTCGTGCTGGTGATGCTGGCAGGCCTGCCGATGAAGCGTATCTTCACGCTGACCGGCGCAGGGCTGGGTGGGCTGGTGCTGGCCTATATCTTCTATGGCAACGCCCGTAACCGCATCGATGCCTTCTTCGGCGGCGGCACGGCCTATGACCAGGTGGACCTTGCCAGCCGCACGCTGCTGGGCGGCGGGTGGACGGGCACCGGCCTTGGCCTTGGCACCAACAAGATGCGCCTGCCCGAAGCGCATACGGACTATATCTTCTCGGTCATTGGTGAGGAATTCGGCCTGCTCGCCTGCGCGGTGATCGTGGTGCTTTATCTGGCGATCATCCTGCGCGTGCTGGTGCGGCTGGTGGACGAGGACCGGCTGTTCATCATCCTTGCAGCCAGCGGCCTTATTGCCCTGTTCGGGGGGCAGGCCTTCATCAACATGCTCATGAACCTGCAGCTTTTCCCCTCCAAAGGCATGACGCTGCCTTTGGTCAGCTATGGTGGTTCGTCTACCATTGCGCAGTGTTTCACCATCGGGCTGTTGCTGGCGATCACCCGCCGCAACCCCTATCTCAGCCGGGAGCCGTTCGCGATGAATGGCAAGCCGGCCAGGGGGAATAAGAGATGACGGCGGCTTCACGCCATTATGTGCTGGCAGCGGGCGGAACGGGCGGTCACCTGACCCCCGCATTCGCGCTTGCGGCAGAGCTTCATCAGCGCGGCCATCAGGTGGCGCTGATCACGGACGAGCGCGGCGCGGCAATTCCCGGCAAGCCCGATTTCCTGCCTGCGCACATCCTCCCCGCGGGCCGCTTCGGCAAGAACCCGCTGCGCTGGCCTTCGGGCATCAAGGCGGTGATGGCCGGTCGCAGCATGGCGCGGCGGATGTATGAGACATTCCAGCCCAGCGCGGTTGTAGGCTTTGGCGGCTATCCTGCTCTGCCCGCGCTGCTGGCTGCGAATGCGGAGGATATTCCCACCGTCATCCACGAACAGAACGCGGTGCTCGGCAGGGTGAACCGCCTGCTGGCTGGCCGCGTGGATGCGATTGCCACCGCCTATCCCGATGTTGACCGGCTAAAGCCCAAGCATTGGGAC
>CAYXTJ010000001.1:40644-65675 GCA_964467715.1 uncultured Sphingomonadaceae bacterium | reverse complement strand
CCGCACGCTGTCTCCGCGCCAGCTGGAAGTTCTCAAGCTGGTCGCCAGCGGCCTCAGGAACAAGCAGATCGCGTGGGAGCTGCAGTTGTCTGAAAAGACGGTGAAGATGCACCGCGGCCTGGCGATGGAAAAGCTCAGCGTGCAGACGGCAGCCGAGATGATCCGCATCGCCGTGGAAGCGGGCATCTGACCCCCTGTTCTTTCGGGCCATGCCCTAAGGTCCATATTTTGCTGTAGCGCACCCCGGTTCATACGTGAGGCCCATCGCAGCCGGGCTTGAAGCGGAATTCCTTCCCCCTCCAGTTCCGCTCCCTCCATCCCACCATACCCGGCTGCGATGGCCCCGTTTTGGCAAACGCAGTTGCAAGGCTTTATCAGGCACCATGTTGGACCCATCTTCCCGTCCCCACCGCATCGGTATCGTAGGGGCAGGAATGGCAGGGATGGCGTGCGCCACTTATCTCAAGGAGCGTGGCTGCCAGGTCAGCCTGTTCGACAAGGGGCGCGGGCCGGGCGGGCGCATGTCCACCCGGCGGATCGCGCATGATGGCCGCGAATTCCGCTTCGATCACGGTGCGCAGTATTTTTCGGTCAAGGACGAGGAATTTGCCCGCCAGATGAAAGCATGGGCTGGCGCTGGTATTGTTGCCCGCTGGCCGCAGGACAAGCCTGATGCATGGGTCGGCACGCCGGGCATGAACGCCCCGCTGCAACATATGGCGCAGGACCTGGATATCGCTTTCGGTACGCGGATCGTGGGGATGCAGAAGCAGGGCAATTCCTACCTGCTGCAATCTGGATCCGGCACGCTGCCGCAGCATTTTGACAGCATTGCCGTGGCGGTCCCCGCCGAACAGGCTACCACGCTGCTGGGCACGATGGATTTCGGCATGGCGCGTCATGCGGTGGCGGTTTCCTCGGCACCGTGCTGGACACTGATGTGCGCCTTTGCCGAAAAGCTGGATGGCGCTCCGGAAAGCTATCGCAGCGATGGCGCTATCGCATGGGCCGCGCATAACAGCGCCAAGCCGGATCGCGATGCGGAAGAATGCTGGGTGGTTCAGGCGGGTGCAGGATGGTCGCGCAAGAACCTCGAGCTGGAGCCGCAGGCGGTAGTGCCCCTGCTGCTGGAAGAGTTCGCGCAGGCGCTGCGGATGGAACTTCCCGAGCCGCTGCTCGCCACCGCGCACCGCTGGCGCTTTGCGTTTCCCACGGCGGACAATGCCGGTTGCCTGTGGGATCCCGAAAAGCGGCTGGGCGCTTGTGGGGACTGGCTGGCTGGCGCTACGGTCGAGGATGCATGGCTTTCCGGTCGGCAACTTGCACGGACCATGCTTCGCGAAGGATAGACATGACCAGCAACCGCCTGACCGTGTGGCATGACGGGAACTGCCCCTTGTGCCGGCGCGAGATCGCGGCGATGCGGCGGCTGGACAAGCGCGGAGCGATCCACTTCATCGACATTCACGAAGCCGGGCCGCAGGATTGCCCGATCTCGCCCCAAGCTCTCCTCGCATGGTTCCACGCCATGGAGGATGGCAAGCTGCTGTCTGGCGCGGCGGCGTTTGCCGCCATGTGGCGGGCGATCCCCATGCTGCGCCCGCTGGGCCTGCTGGCAAGGTTTCGCCCGGCACTGTGGCTGCTGGACAAACTCTACGTCCGCTTCCTGAAAGTCAGGCCGCGGTTGCAGCGCTTCTTCGCGAATTAGCGATCAGTCCGCCCGGAACAGGCGCGGCAGGAAATCCTGCAGATAGCGCCGCCAGTTGATCCATGTGTGGCCGCCTCCGCTCTCGTTATAGATGTGCTCGATCCCGGCTTCGTCCAGCATGGCGCGGGTGGGAGCAACGGTGCCGTAGAGGAAATCCTCCGTGCCCATGGCGTAATAGACAAGGTCCATCTCTTCGGCCGCCTCGGCCAGCGCATCGCGGTTCTGGGCCTTGTAGTTGCTGACATCGTCCGGCCCCATGCCAAGGCCCATGGAGAAGATGCCGATATGGCTGAACACATCGGGGCGGGGCAGGCCGAAGCGGATCGTGTGCGCGCCGCCCATCGAAAGGCCCGCCATAGCGCGGTGGTCCGCATCGGCAATGGTGCGGAAATTGCTGTCGATATAGGGGATCAGCGCCTGATGCAGGTCATCACCGAAATCTGTGTTGGCCAGCATGTTGGCATCAGCGCGCGGCGGGGTGTGGCCGAAAGGCATGACGATGATCATTTCGCGCGCCTCGCCAGCGGCGAGGAGGTTGTCGAGGATGTCGTTCGCCTGCCCCACGCTGGTCCAACTATCCGCTGAATCTCCCGCGCCGTGGACGAGGTAGAGCACCGGATAGGTCTCGCTGCCGTTCATGTATCCGGGTGGTGTGTAGACGAAGGCCTCGCGCTTTGCGCCAATGGGATCGGACCAGTACTCGAGGCGCGAGACCAGCCCGTGCGGCACATCGGCGTGCCAGCTCTGGAATGCGCCTTCGGGCCCGGTCACCTCGAAGGTGGAATTGATGCCGGTGCGCTCGCGGCTGAAGGTTGTGGCCATGGGGTCTGGAACGCGCGCGCCATCCACCTGGAAGTTGAACCGATAGGTGTCTGGATCGACGGGAACGGTGGTGGTCACGCTCCACAGGCCGGTGTCGTCCATGGTCATGGCAAGGCCGCGCTCGCTGCCCGGGGCCAAGCCCATCGGGATGGCATAATCCACATCGTTGCTCGTCACCTTCACTTCGCGTGCTTCGGGCGCGCAGAGGCGGAAGGTGATGCGGCCGTCTTCCAGCTGTTCGACGCTGACATAGTCTGGCTGCGCGAACATGCCCTGCGGCAGGCAGGAGGCTGCGCCTTCCGCGCCATCTTGTTGGGCGTTGACGGCGGTGGCGGTGATGGCCAGGGAAATGGCGGCGCAGGCCGCAAGGCGCGGTGAAATCATGTGTCAGGTCCTCTCCGATAATAACGGCCGTTATCATGAACCGGGAAGAAGAGGCTTGGCAAGGCTCCGCGAGGTGCTTGTTGATCCTGTCCGGCTTGGGATCGCGCAAACGAAAACGGGGGCCCCGGATGGAGCCCCCGCTTCGGGTAACCGACGATGTGTCGGCTGTTTCTTAGTTGCCGGCGCGGCGTGCAGCAGCAGCAACGGCTTCCGTGGTCGGGTTGCCGAGCGAGAGCTCGCGGCCGTTCGGGAAGCGGATTTCGGCAGCCGATGCGCGGGTGTCGCCATCGCGAGCCTGGAAGGCGTCCACGATGATGTCGGTACCGGCGGGCAGCGAATTTCTGTTCCAGCCACGACGCAGCAGGGCGGAAGGCGCACCGCCTTCAACGCGCCAGCGCTCGGTGCGACCGCCACGGTTCACATCGATGTGGATCCAGGAATGGGGGTTAACCCACTCGAACATCACGACCTTGCCTTCAAGGCGGACGGGCTTGTTACGGTCGAACTCGGTGGCGAACGAGTGGTGCGCGGCAGCGCCAACACCCGTTACCGCCAGCACGGCGCCGATCGCGGCAGCGCTGAGCTTCTTCATATGCATGGCAGGTAACTCCTTAGGTATTAAACTTCAAATGTTGTCATCGATGACGGACTGTATCGAATCGGACCCTGTCGTTGACTTTGTCCTTCTATCAGTCCGCACCTTGCTCCTCGATTAAGTCGCCGTAGAGCAGATTTTCAGAAAACGGCACGCACTTGAATTCAAGCAGCTGTGCGTTTTCTTCCATACGGCGGTAGATCGGCATGCTGATGGTCCACGGACGGGTGTAGATCGTGGGATCGTCAATCGTCGCCGAATACATGATGTGGTTGCCGCCTTCGGCCAGGGTGAAGCGTTCGGTCACCGTGGCGTGGTTGGTCAGGTAGTTGCCGGCGCGGTCAAGCCAAGTCACGCCTTCCACCATTTCACCGGCAGGCAGCTTCACCAGGCCCGGGCCGAGGGCGAGGGTAGTGACGACGAGGGTATCGCCATCCCACTGGCCATAGGAAGTGCCCATCCAGGTATCGATCGGCGGGATGCCGACTTCTTCCATGTGCACCACGCGGTTGGCGGAGGCATATTCATAGACCATCAGGATGTCGTCATTGTTGCCCTGAATGATCTGGAACGGGTGATCCATGTAGGTCGCGCGCGGAATGCCGGGCAGGTAGCAGGCCGCTTCGGGATCGTGATAGATCACGTTGTCGCGGTGCTGCTGCAGGCGTTCCATGGCTTCTTCCTTGTAAGGAATTTCGCCGCCTTCGATCACGCCGAGACCGGCGGGAATCGCGCCGATTGCGCCCAGCAGACGATCAGCCACCGGATTGGCAGCCGCGCTGTGCGGTTCCAGGTTCCAGTTGGCGTTGTTCATGACCTGCCACACACCGTTCAGATTGGGCTTGCCGTCGATCCGCTCCACACCTTCATGGTGTTCGGCGCTTGCAGGCACACTGCCAAGCGCCATCAGCGCTGCAGCTGCGACTGCCGTCGAAAATGTCTTAATCCCCCGCATAACCTCTCCTGTATGCAAATCACTGATCCAAAGAATACACCATGATAACGCCACTGGCGTTGATGGCGACGTATTGTTTGCCGTCACTGCCCCGATAGGTCATCGGGTTGGCGTTGGCGTTTCCGTTGAGCGTGGTCTCCCATAGCTGCTCTCCGGTGTCTGCGTCAAAGGCGCGGAACCGCTTGTCGTTGGTTGCGCCCACAAAAACCAGTCCGCCCGCGGTAACGGTGGGGCCTGCACTGCCGGCATTGCCGAGCAACTGCTTGCCTTCGGGCTGATCTTCGTAAATTCCCAGGGGCACTGCCCACACGATTTCGCCGGTGTTGGCGTTGATCGCGGTCAAACGTGCCCACGGCGGCTTGTAGCAGGGGGCAGCAACGCCCACCGGCCGGCCGTTTTCGTCATACTCGCCGCTCAAGGGCGCGTCGAACTGGAAGAACGGGCCCTTGCCGTTCACGCTGGCGCGATCATAGGCAGGCGGTACAGCCGCATCGAAGCTGTAGGGCTCGTCACCCTGCACGCGCTCCACCCAGCCGACCAGCGATGTGTCGAGCGCGTTGACATAGATCATGCCGGTTTCCGGGTTGGCCGTGGGGCCGCCCCAGTTGACCCCGCCGATCCCGCCCGGAAGCTGGATGGTGGAAACCAGCGGAGAGCCTTCGGTGCGGTACATGAAGGGCGTATAGATGCCCTGGTTCATGTAGCCGCCGGCTTTGTCCCACATGTCGATGCAGGCCTGCGCATGGGCAGGATTGGTTTCTTCCGCGGTCACGATGTCGTCAAAGGTCATGCTCACCCGGCTTAGCGGGGGAGTGACCTGCGGGATCGGTTGGGTGGGATGGTAATATTCACCCGGTACGTCGCCGCGCGGCACAGGAACCTCGGCCACTTCGTGGACAGGCTCGCCCGTCTCGGAATCGAGCACGAACACCAGGCTGGACTTGCCGATATTGGCAATTGCCTTGCCGCCGTTGGCCAGTGGCAGCAGCGGCCCGGCGTGGCTCATGTCGATGTCCCACAGGTCGTGGTGGACCGTCTGGAAGTGCCACTTGTAAGCGCCGGTCTCTGCATCCACCGCGACAACCGAGTTGCCGAACAGGTTCGCGCCCGGACGATCGCCGCCGTAATAGTTGTGCGCGGGACCGGCGATGGGCAGGTATACCGTGTTGGTATCGGTATCCACCGTGGCCATGAAGCCCCACATGTTGGTGCCGCCGCGTCCGTCGGCGCCGGTATTGCCCCATGTGTCACCACCCAGTTCGCCATGGGCGGGAGTGGTGTCGAATTCCCACATCTTCTCGCCGGTGATGACGTTGAAGGCACGCGGATTGCCGGGCGCGCCGCGCGGGCTTTCCAGCGTGGCGGCGCCGATCACCGCAACGCGGCCGGTGATGGTGGGCGTGCCGCCGTAGCCGGGGTCGATCGCTACCGAACCGCCATCGCCGAAGCTTTCCACAAGTTCGCCCGTGGCAGCGTCAAGCGCCACAAGCGCCGTGCCGCGCGTTACCAGCAGGCGCGGAGCGTGGCCGGCGTCACCCGGCCAGTAGCCGAGGCCGCGACCGGAGAAACCCCCCATCGGGCCGCTGCCACCTTCGGACTGGTGCACCCAGACCTCTTCACCGGTTGCAGCGTCCAGCGCCACAACGCGAGCCTGGGCGGTAATATACATGGTGCCGTCCGCCACCAGCGGAACGGCAGTGTTGAAAGCGCGCAGGGAATAGGACCATGCCTGCTTCAGATCGCCCACATTGCTGCCGTCGATCTGGTCCAGCGGGGAATAGCGCGTTGCTGCTAGGTCACGATTGATCGTCTGCCAGTCGCCGTCGGGCATGGCTGCGGCAGGCGCGCCGCTGCTCACCTGCGCGTCCGAAGTGGTCGCGCAAGCTACGCATGTGCTTGCCAGCAACGCTCCCAGTAAAAGGCCCCTGGCCTGACGCATAATTTACTCTCCAGCCTCGGTCACGAATCCGGCTGGCAAAGCGGCTCTTCCGCTACCGGCCTAATTGATTCTGTCCTAAAGGCGCAGCGAAGCTTTGACAATGGCCCTCCGCCTGCACTAGCTGCATATCCAAGGCAGTGGACGGGACGAGTTTCCTGAGCGCGATTGAACTTGTCTGGTTTCCGTTGCCAATTGCCGGTCGAATGTCGAGGTTCAGTTTGTGACAAATTGTCGCGATTCGTCACACACGCCATCCGGCGCTTGGCGGATTGGTCCGTTAAGGGTAGCTGGCAGCGAATCGCGTGCTTTGTGGCTGGGCCCAAGCCGTGAAATAGGCGGGCAATGGCGCCGTAACCGGGTGTTACGGTAAAGTTACTCGGCATAACGAGTTGAACGGCCGATGGTCGCACAGCTTTCGCAGCCTGGCCTGCGAAAAACGGTGAGAGAGGGAGATGCGCCAACGGCTTTTGCCTGTTTGCGCGAAATCAAGGTGAGGTGGCCGGTCTGCGCTCAAATGGCAGGTCACACGGAGAGATAATCGAGGGGAACTTGACACAATGATCTTAGACCTATTGTTCGAAATCACAGGCTGGCTGAGAGAGACATTCCTCCTCGACCTTGCCTTCTGGATGATGGAAACGTCCCTCAGCCTGTTCATGGTCGAGAACTTCTGGAACGTGCCGCTGGCACAGGTTGTTCACATCATGTCGATCGGCGCCGCTTTCGGCGCGCTGATCATGCTCTCGGCACGCGTACACGGCAAGGCGGCTGAAACGCTGCCGATGGATGCCGTGGCTGCACGCTATGTCCCGTGGGTCTGGTATGGCCTGCTGGGTATCGTGATCAGCGGCCTGCTGATGTTGACCGCCGAACCGCTGCGCAACATGATCAACGCCGTGTTCTGGATCAAGATGATCTTGCTGCTGATCGTCGTCGCCATCACGCTGGGCTTCTTCAAATCCGTGAAGGCACAGGGAGCCGGGGGTGCTGTGCAGGCAGCATCCGGTACGCGCGTGACCAGCCTTGTGATCATCGGCCTGTGGCTGCTGATCATGCTCGCCGGTCGCTGGATCGCCTACATTCCGGTTTGAGGGGAAAGACAAGACAATGATGTATCCTGAACCGACCAATATCTGGGAATCGATCGAGTATTCCGGCCTGGGCATCGGCATCGCCGAAAGCCTGTGGGCATTCCCGATGATCGAATCGCTGCATGTGATGGCGCTGGTGACCGTGTTCGGCACCATCCTGATCATGGACCTTCGCCTGCTGGGTCTGGCTTCCAACAACGTGGCTGCCAGCAAGATGTCTTCGGACACGCTCAAGTGGACGTGGATCGGCTTCGTGATCGCTGCGATCACCGGCACGCTGCTGTTCGCCTCCAAGGCGAGCACCTACATGGTGAACCCTTACTTCCTGACGAAGATGGGCCTGATGGCTGCAGCCGGCATCAACATGCTGATCTTCCACTTCGTGACCTACAAGACAGTCAACGAGTGGGACACCTCGGGCACGCTGCCGACCGGCGCCAAGCTGGCAGGGATCCTGTCGATCATCTTCTGGGTGGTCATCGTGTTCTGCGGCCGCGCAATCGGCTTTACGCTGGGTATCTACTACTGATCACCCGGCTGTAGGAAAGCACAACAAAGGAAGGCCGCCCCGTTACAGGGCGGCCTTTTTTGTGCCTGCCAGCCTTGTCAGTCTTCGGCCCCGCTCACTGCTCAGGAAGCGCGAAGACGTGGACCGCGGCAGAGTTCACCTGCGGCAGCGGATATTCTGGCGTGAAGTCCGGCAGGCCGAAAGCCAGCGGGTTGCCCATGCCGGTTACCACGGCGATGTACTGCCTGCCGTCCACCGAATAGGTGATCGGGCTGGCATTGGGTACGCCGGGCAGGGCAGTGCGCCACAGCTGCTCGCCGGTCTGCTGGTCGTAGGCCAGAAATTCGCGGTCCATCGCGCCGGTGAACAGCAGGCCGCCCGCCGTGGCGAGGATGCCCACGTCATAAGGCGCACGGCGGCGCACTTCCCACTTCACCTCGCCGTTTGCCATGTCGAGCGACTGCAGCATGCCGTAATTGCCATCGCTGTCTGCGGGGGCAGAGTAATAGACGTCCACCCCGCTCGACAGGAAGCCGCCTTCGGGCACGGGCACCAGCTCCATGCAGGTATCGCGCGCGTTGACGAACAGCTCGCCCGTAGCCTCGTTGAAGGCGGAGGGGCTCCAGTTGCGGCCACCGCCTGCGTGCGGACACATGAATACCGGCGGACGGTCGCGGCCCGGCAGCAGCGCCGGATCCGGCGTCTTGTCGCCGGTTTCGGGATCGATGGCGATAATGAAATCCTGATAGCCCATATCGAGCGTCGAGAGGTATTCACCCGTCTCGGCATCGAGCGTGTCGAACAGGCCTTCCTTGCCGCCGGTCATGATCACGCGGCGGACCTCGCCATCCACTTCGACATTGCCGATCACGCGTTCGAACACCCAGTCGAGATCGTACTGGTCGTTCTTCATGTGCTGGAAATACCAGACCAGCTCGCCGGTGCGCGGACGGAAGGCGAGGGTGGAGTTGGTGAACAGCCCGTCGTTGTTCTCGCCCGGCTTGCGATCACGCAAGGGGCCGGTGTCATAGCTTTGCGCCACGCCCCACAGGGCAAGGCCACTTTCGGGATCGTAAGTGCCGGAGGTCCACACCGAACCACCACGACGCTCGCTGTCCGGCAAGCCGTTCCACGTATCGCCGCCCACGGTGCCGCTCGCAGCAGCAGTGGCGAAATCCCATAGCTTCTCGCCCGTTTCGGCATCGACCGCGACGATCAGCCCGCCGCCCGGTTCCTGTGAGGCAAGGCCCGCCATCACCACGCCATCTGCCACCATCGGCCCGCCATTGCTGCGGAAGCCGGGCTTGTTGGTCATCTGCGTATCCCACACGGGCCGACCCGTTTTCGCATCCAACGCGATGATATGCAGGTCAGACGTGGCAGCGATCACCATGTCGCCCCACAGCGCCATGGTCTTCTTCGATTGCAGCATGGTGTTTTCGGGCAGCTGGCGCTGGTAACGCCACAGCGGCCGGCCATTGGCGGCATCGAAGGCGAAGATCTCGTCACCATAGCCGAAGATGTACATCACCCCGTCATGCACCAGCGGTTCATGCATGGTGGGTCCGGCGGGAAGCGCCTGCGACCAAGCGGTGTTGAGCTGGCGCACATTTTGCGTGGTCACTTCCGCCAGCGGCGAGAAGCCGTGGCCGCGCTGGCCGCGCCGCCATGTCAGCCAGTCTTCCGCTGGAGGATCAGCCAGTTCGGCAGCGGTCACCGGCTGGTAATCGGCAAAGGGATCATGCGGCGCGGGGCTTTCGGGCAGCGGATGGTTGGCGGAAATACCGCCGATGCCGATGGCGTTCTGCTCCTCGATCGAAGGGGCGGGCGGCATCAGCGTGGCGAGGCCGCGCGCAACAGGCTGGTCCAGCGCGCCGTCATTCTCGTGCACGATCAGCGCGGTGAGCGCGGCATAGTCGGCATCGGAAAGGCGGCCCGCACCACCCGGAGGCATGGAGGTGCGGATATAGGCTTCCAGCTCGCCCACCGGCACATCGCCCCAATTCGACAGGAACACCGCGCCTTTCAGCGTGCCGGCAAACTGGCCACCGGCAAGCGTTGCGCCATGGCAGGCGGCGCAATTGGTAGCATAGAGATCGCGGCCCTGCTGCACCTGCATATCAAACGGTGAGGGCACGCTTTGCGCGACAGCCGCAGCGCCGAGCGTCATGGCGGCAAGCCCCTTGGTTACCACCAGCGATTTCGTGAATTTCAGTCTCATCCCAAGCCCTCCCCAGACCGGTTTTCATGTGCTCGCCAGTTCTCCTCCCGGCTTTTGCAGGAGACTAGCTGCGCTTGCCCGACTGCACAATTGTTCGCGTGAGGGTGCTGGCGACCGAGTCGCCGCATTAACATCTGGAACACATGGAACAAGGTTATGGAGGGGAAAATAGGGTGGGGTAGGGATGGATGTAATATTCTAAAATTAATAGGGAAAAGCTGGATTGGTGCGGGGGTAAGCATAACGCCGCACCATGAAGGCAAGCGGGCGCTGTAGGAAACAATGCAAGGCCCCAACCTCGTCACCCCGGACTTGATCCGGGGTCAGGCTTACTTCTCCCGTTCATCCCGAAGGCAGCCCAGCCCCGTGTCAAGCACGGGGCGACGGAAAGTCGAGCAGCACCATTCGGATCGCAGGCAGTCATCTCACAGTAGCTACCACCACCCAACAAAAAAGGCCGCGCAAGTCACCCCGCGCGGCCCTTATTGTCAGCACGAAGCCAGCTTACTCCGCATCGATCCCCAGCGGGTCCGCCACGCGGGCCTTGAACATCGCATCGTAGAGCGAAATCTTTGCCTCGCCCATCCACGGGCCTACGCCGGTATTGCCCGCGTCAAGGATCATCGCCTCGTTGCGGCCCAGTTCGTCCACCTGCGGCCAGTGCGGCAGGCCTTCGCCATTCGGGTTGCCGGTGCGGGCGAAGTTCACCCAGTATTGCGAGACGAGGTCCGCGAAGGCCTCTTCCTCCGGATTTCCGCACATCTGTTCGACGGAAGAGCCGCCGGGGAAGGTGCGCGGGGCGCAGAGGTTGTCGAACACATAGGGGATTTCGCCTGTATGCGCCGCGCCGAGGTTGCCGCGGTTCGCGTCATACGGCGGATCGTGGCGGAACCAGTAGTGATAAGCGTTCTGGCCCAGCTCCGCCTGGTATTCGGCGAACTGGCGGTGCAGCCAGCTCATGTTGTCGCCAAAGGGCATGGTGGAGGTGGCGCGGGCTTCCTCGTCCGTGGAGACGGGATATGCGGCGCGGCCCTGTTCTACCAGCGCACCCCAGCGGAAGGCCTCGCCCTGGTTCCAGCTTTCCAGCGTGGCGGGCGGGCCGAAGATGGCGGTGAAGCTGCCTTCGTCCTCGTTCGATCCGTTGAGCACGTCCACCTTCAGCTGGCGGCCATTGGCGAAGGCCACGGACAGGTCTTCGGGGATGATGTGCCCGTCGATGATCATGCCCTGGCCGGGGATGTTGGCGTGGATCTCGGTGGCGGGCAGTGCGCGCAGTTCGGCAAGGCTGGTGGTGCCCAGCTTCTCCTGCGCTGCGGCCAGCGTGCGCTCCTGCGCGGCTTCGCGCGGGGTCATGGGGGCGATGTTGAGGCCCATCCAGTTGCCGGACTGGCTGATCACGCGGTGGACGAGGCCTTCTGCGGGCGGAGCGCCGGCAAGGCCGCCGTTCATCGCAGCGCCGGCGCTTTCGCCGAAGATGGTCACGCGGCTGGGGTCACCCCCGAAAGCGGCGATATTGTCCTGCACCCATTGCAGCGCGGCGATGGCATCGCCCAGCGCCTGGTTGCCCGATGCGGCATAGGGCGAAGCGGCGGTGAGTTCGGGATGGGCGAAGAAGCCCAGCGATCCGACGCGGTAGTTGAAGGTGACGACCACCACGTCCTTCGCGGCAAGCTGGTCACCCTGGCTGAAGGGGGCGGAGCCGCCGCCTTCGTTGTATGCGCCGCCATAGAGCCAGACCATCACGGGCAGGTTTTCCGCGCCGGTTTCGGCGGGAGTCCAGACGTTGAGGTAGAGGCAATCCTCCGAAATGCCGGGGCTGTCGGGCATGTCGGTAGCGGAATTGACCGGGAAGCGATCGGGCGCGGGGTTCTGCACGCAGCTGTCGCCCCAGGTGTCAGCCATTTTCACGTCATCCCAGCTGGCGGCGGGCTGTGGCTGTTCCCAGCGCAGATCGCCAACAGGCGGGGCAGCGAAGGGGAGGCCCTTGAACACGGTGATGCCATCGAGCTTGCCCGGCACGCCTTGTACGAGGCCCTGCTGCGTGGCGACAGGCGCAGTGGCGATGCTGGCAGGCGCTGCCCCGGCCATCGCCTCAGTCGTGGTGGCAGGACTCTCGGCATAGGTCGTGGTGCATGCGGCGGTGCCTGCCAGCATGGCCGCGGCAAGCGCCGCGCGGGTGACCAAGGTGTTCATCTGCATTCTCTCCCCTGCATCGGTGTGTGCGGCAGCGCGAAAGGCTTGCCCGCAAAGAGAAGGGGCGCTGTCCGCTGCCGCGGCACCCTGGGTTCAGGATGACCGGACTGCGAAGAGCGCCCCTGCTCGTCAGTCGTTATTCGCCGCCGGTTTCGCCGCCGGTGGTGTCTTCTGCTGCTTCAAGGCCAGCACGCGCCGCGGTGATGTAGTTGCGCGGCTGTACGTTGCCTTCATGGCAGGCGTATTCGAAGAACTCGTATTCATCGTTACGCGTCCAGTCGAGGCGCGCGGTCCAGCTGTCGGTGTAGACTTCCGGATCGCTGTAGGTCAGCTCGTAAACGATCGAATCCGGGCCGGTCATGTTGATGCGTTCCTCGACGACCGCCTGCTCGCTGGTGGGGATGGTGTTCCACGGCGGAACGCCCATGGTGGCCATGTTCAGCGGGCTGGGGCCGCGCTTGAGCGGATCGGTATCGGCGGAGTTGCCGGCGATGATGTTGGTGGTCTTGATCACCATGGTGTTGCCGTCCCACATGCCGATGGACTGGCCCATCCACGTGCGCACGCTTTCCGGCCAGCGCATGGCGTCCATTTCCTCTTGGCTGCTCACGATAGGAATGATGCGGCTGTCGTGGATCATTTCCAGGTTGATCACGAAGTAACCCGGAGCCTGCATCACCTGGATGCCGTTGTTGTAGCGGAAGGGGAACATCGATGCCGGGAAGCCGCGGGTGATGCAGCGGTCCCAGGTGTCGAAATCGTCCATCCACTGGTGCACGGTGCCTGGCGTCCAGCTGGAACGGCCAGCCCGGTAAAGCGCCTGGGCTTCCTCGGTCATCGGCGGCAGCTGGCCATTGGCCGGGCTGATCAGCAGCGATGTGCGGTGGCCCGAAGCATCGGATTCCACCCAGTGGCCCATGCCCATGGTGCCGCTTTCTTCCTCGGCCTCATAGCGTTCGTTGAACATGCCCGCCTGTCCCGCACGCTGGGCATATTCCTCTTCGGTCAGCCAGAAGCGGTCGCCATACTGCGCCGGGCGCTGCATCGGCAGGCTGGCGATATTGTCGATCGGGTACATGCCGCGCAGGTCAGGGTCACCCCATGCGGTGCGCGGCGGGTCAAAATCGGTGGGAACCGGCGGCATCACGGTCAGGTCGTCAGGAACTTCCTGTGCAACGACACCGGTTGCGGCCAGCGCGGCCAGCGATGCTGCTGCCAGTGCCTTGCCGATCGTGGAATTGAACTTGGCCATCTCTACTTCTCTCCTAAGCGTATTCAAGTGATGCGCTTGCCAGTGCAATGCGCATCATAGCATTCAGTCGTCGTTTCCTACACCCCGGCTGGCCGGATCCATCGCAGGCGGTGGTGCCGCGTCCGGATCGATCGGGTCCAACATGCGTCCGCGGGCATATTCCTGCTCGCGCAGCGTGCGGTTGGCGATGATGTAATTGCGGACCTGCACGTTCCCCTCGTGGCAGGCATATTCAAAGAACTCATAGCTGTCATCGCGCGTCCAGTCCACGCGCAGGGTCCACGGCGCTTCCCAAACCACGGGATCGGAATAGGTCAGCTCGTATGTGATCGTGTCCGGGCCGATCACGTGGAAGCGTTCCACCGTGGTTGCCTGATAGCTGGTGGGCAGCGTGTTGTTGGGCGGCACGCCGCGCGTCGCCATGTTGAGCGGGGATGCGCCGGGCTGGAGGTTGGTGGTTTCCACCACCAGCGTGTTGTGATCTTCCCAGCGGCCGCGGCTCTGGCCGAACATGCCGGTAACAGCAGCGGGCCATTGCTCGGTATCGCCGCTGACGGGAATGATCCGAGTTCCGAGCATTTCCAGCGCGATCACGACATAGCCGGGCGACTGGTAGATGCGGATGCCGTTGTTGTAGCGGAAGGGCAGCATCGAAGCGGGGAAACCGCGCGTCCAGCAGCGGTCCCAGCTGTCGAAATCGGTGACCCAGTCAAAGGTCTGGCCGGTCACCCAGCTGGCGCGCATCAGCGAGGCATCGTGGATGCCCTGTTCGGTCAGCGCAGGCAGCTGGCCGTCTTCCGGGTCGATCAGCATGGAGGTGCGGCGGCTGCCTGCCTGGTATTCGATCCAGTGGCCGAGGCCGATGGTGCCTTCCTCGTCCTCGTTCTCGTAGGCTTGCTCAAGCGCTTCCACGCGGCCCTGTTCGGCAGCGATTTCGGCTTCGGTCTTCCAGAAACGGTCACCATATTGGGCAGGGCGCTGTACGGGCAGTTCGCCGATGTCGTTGATCGGCCATGTGCCGCGCAGATCCGGATCGCCCCACGGCGTTCTGGCCGGGGTATAGGCCTCGGACACGGCGGGCATGGTGGTGAGGTCATCAGGCACCACGGATACCGGCGCGGCAGGTGCCGGGGCTGCTGCCGTTTCCACGCCGTTGTCCACCGGTGCGCAGGCGGCAAGGCCCAATGCGAGCGCGGCAAGCGCGGTGGTGCGTGAAAGGATGGACTGTTGGTTCATGCGGCTCCTCCCCTAAAGTCCGCCGTCGCTGGCCGCAGCGCGTTCGGCGCGGCTCGCGGTGATGTAGTTGCGGATCTGCACATTGCCTTCGTGGCAGGCGTATTCGAAGATTGCGTAGTCCTCGTCACGCGTCCAGTCGATCCGCGCGGTCCACGGCGCGGTGAACACCTGCGGATCGGTATAGGTCACTTCATAGACCAGCGAATCCGGCCCGGTCATGGTGATGCGTTCCATCACATGCGCCTCGGCACTGGTGGGCAGGGTGTTCCAAGGCTCGCGGCCATGGGTGGCGAGGTTGATGGGCGAGGGGCCGCGGGCGAGGTGGTCGTCCTCCACGCTGTCACCGGTGCGGATATTGGTGGTTTCGATCACCAGCGTATCGCCATCCCACCAGCCGAGCGACTGGCCCAGCCATGTACGCAGCCCTTCGGGCCAGCGCTTTGCGGCTGCTTCGGCTTGGCTCATCACCGGCACCACGCGTGCTTCGTGGACCATCTCGGTCATGATCACCACGTGGCCAGGGGCCTGCATCACGCGGATGCCGTTGTTGTAGCGGTGCGGGAACATGGTGGCGGGAAAGCCGCGCGTCACGCAGCGGTCGAAGGTGTCAAAGTCGGAAGTCCAGTCGAACTCCACGCCATCGGTCCAGCTCGACCGCCCGGCATCGTATTTGGCCCGCGCATCGGCGGTGAGCGGCGGCAATTGCCCGTCAGCCGGAGAAACCAGCAGAGAGGTGCGGCGGCCAGAGGAATTGGCTGAAAGAAACGCCGCAAAGCCCAGGCTGTCAGGCGTTTCTGCTGCAGCGTCGTAATTGCGCTCAGCGGCTTCGATCTCCGCCTGCCGCGCGGCAAATTCCGCATCGGTCAGCCAGAAACGGTCACCATGTTCGGGAAGCCGTTCAAACGGGATGCGGGCGATGTCGTCGATCGGATAGGTGCCGCGCAGGTCCGGATCGCCCCACGCGGTGCGCGGCGGATCGAAGGTGGTGGGCACCGGCGGCATGGTGGTGAGGTCTGCGGGCACGTCCTGCGCTGCGGCGCACGGGGCGAACTCCATGGCCGATGCAGCAAGCAGGATGGCCAGCCCACGCATCATTCGCCCCCGGCAGCACCTGCAGCAGCGCGCTCTGCACGGCTGGCGTTGATGTAGTTGCGGATCTGCACATTGCCCTCGTGGCAGGCGTATTCGAAGATCTGGTAATCATCATCGCGCTGCCATTCGAGGCGCGCGGACCACGGCTGCGTGAACACCACCGCGTCTTCCCAGGTGAATTCGTAGATGATCTCGTCCGGGCCGACCATGTGGAAGCGCTCGACCAGCACGGCATCGGCGCTTACCGGGGTCTTGTTCTCACGCGGGGAGCCGGTGGTGCCGATATTGGTCGCAGAAGGGCCCGGCTTGAAGTTGGTGGTCGTCACCTTCAGCGTATTGTGGTCTTCCCATGCCCCCCGGCTTTCGCCCAGCCAGTGCTGGATCTCGGTCGGGATGGCAGCGCGGCCATCGGTGGGAATGATGCGCGTTTCGTGGACCATCTCCATCTGGATGGCGACTAGGCCCGGCGACTGGAAGATGCGCATCCCGTTATTATACATGAAGGGGAACATCGAAGCGGGCAGGCCGCGCGAAATGCAGCGGTCCCAGCTGTCGAAATCGTCCACCCAGTCAAACGGCTGGCCCTGTGCCCATGTGCTGCGCATGGCATCGGAAAGGCGCTGGCCTTCAGCGGTGTAGGCGGGAAGCTGGCCGTCTGCAGGCGAGGTGATCCAGCTGGTGCGGCGGTTGGCGGCTGCCACTTCCGCCCAGTGGCCGATGCCCATCGTGTCCGTGCTGTCTTCGTTCTGGTACCGCTGTTCGAGCTGTTCGACCATGTCCGCACGATCGGCGAATTCCTCCTGTGTCAGCAGCTGGCGGTTGCCGTGTTCGGGCGCGCGCTGCAGCGGCGTGCGGCCGTTGAGGTGGTCAATCGGCCAACCGCCGCGGAAATCGGGCTCACCCCAGGCGGTGAGCGAAGGCTGGTAGGCGTCGGACGGCGCGGGAAGGACGGTCAGGTCCTCCTCCTGCGCCGTCGCAGCGCCACCTGCCAGCGTGCTTGCCGCAAGCAACAAGCCCAGCATCGATTTCCGCGTGGCCGCCATCAATCAGTTCCCCGCCGGCAGGGCGAAGGTGACGTAGCGGCTCTCACCCGGCTCGGGCAGGCCAAGGCCACCGAGGAAGTGGCCCATGCCGCCCACCGGAACGGTGATGTACTGGCGGCCGTCCACTTCATAGGTGGCCATCACGCCTTCGGTCGCCGCATCAAAGCGGTGTTCCCACAACACTTCGCCGGTGGCCGCATCGCGTGCGCGCACTGCGCGGTCAGACGCGGTGTTGACGAACAGCAGGCCGCCAGCAGTCACGATCGGGCCGGAACGCGGGGCCTGTGCGCCCACGCCGGTAATGCCCTGTTCTTCCAGCGTCAGGATCTCGCCATTGGGAATGTCGAAGATCTTCTCGCCGGTGTTCATGTCATAGGCGGTGAGGTTGGAGAACGGCGGCTTGATCGCCACCATGCCGTTGGATTGCAGCATGAAGTTCACCGGCCACCGATAGGGCACGTTGTCTTCCTGCGCATTGGGCATGGCTTCCAGCGCGGCTTCGCGGTTGTCCTTGTTGATCTTCAGCAGCAGCGGCAGTTCGCGGCTGACGACATAGAGGCGCTGGTTCACCGGATCGACTGCGACATTGCCCCAGTTCGCGCCGCCATTGTGGCCCGGCATGGAGACAGAGCCGCGTTCCGACGGAGGCGTGAAGATGCCATCGTTGCGCCACACATTCGTGAGGTTCTCACGCAGCGCTTCCTTGTCTGCCTCGGGCAGGTAGGGATTGATGTCGTCTACGGTGAAATGCAGGCGCATGAAGGGTTCGGGCCAGGTCGGCACCGGCTGGGTGGGGCTGGCGTGTTCGCCTTCCACGTCAGACGGCGGCACGGGCACTTCCTCGATCGGCCAGATCGGCTCCCCCGTCAGGCGGTTGAAGGTGAAGACATAGCCCTGCTTGGTCGCCTGAATCACGACCGGGATTTCCTCGCCATTGCGGGTTATCGTCATCAGCTTGGGGGCAACGGGAATGTCGAAGTCCCACAGATCGTGATGCACGGTCTGGAAGTGCCACAGGCGCTCGCCTGTTTCGGCATCCAGCGCGATCAGCGAGTTGCCGAACAGATTGTCGCCTTCGCGGTTGCCGCCGTAAAAGTCATAGCGCGGCGTGCCGGTGGGGATGAAGACGATGCCGTTCTCCACGTCGACCGTGCTTTCCGACCAGTTGTGGACGCCGCCGAACTGGGCATAATCTTCCGTTTCGGGCCAGGTATCGCGGCCAAACTCGCCATCGCGCGGGACGGTGTGGAACACCCACTTCAACTCGCCCGTGATCACGTCATAGGCCTGGATGTCTGCCGGGGCGGAGGCATAGTCATAGGCGCCCGCAGGCAGCGACATGATCGCAGTGTTCTTGTAGATGCGGCCCGGATTGTTCGTCATCAACGGACCGGCAGGCAGCACCGAACCTTCAGGCAGGGCGTCGCGCAGGTCCACGCCGCCATTGGTGCCGAAGCTTTCGATCATCCGGCCGGTCGCAGCGTCGACCGCGCGCAGGATGCCGTTGTTGAGCACAATCAGGCGGCCTTCGGAGCCGTCTTCGCTTTCCCAGTAGTTCACACCGCGAGAGCCGACGCGGCCTTCAAGATCGGACACCCAAAGTTCCGCACCGGCGGCGGGATCGAGCGCGACCAGCTTGCTTTCGCCATTGATCACATACATCCGCCCACCGCCGATGGTCGGGCCGAAAGTGGGCGGGGCGCCTTCGCCGGTGGAATAGGTCCACGCCACTTCAAGCTGGCTGACGTTGGACTGGTTGATCTGGTCCAGCGCGGAATATTGCGAGCTGTCACCGCCGCCCAGGTAACCGTCCCAGCCGACATAGTCATAGTCTGCAGCAGGCGCAGCGGTGGTGGCCATGCCTTGCCCGCCATCGGCGGTGGTGCAGGCGGCGGTTGCCACCGCCAGCGTGGAAATGGCTATCAGGCGCAATGCGCGGCTTGTAAGGCCGGTCTTGCCGGCACGGTTGATCGACAGGTTGATCACTCCCAACTCCCCAATGGTCTATCGCGGCCAGAATCCGGCCGTCGAGCTGCGGGCAATCTAGCCGCAAGCAGCCGCGTTCAACAAGGGCCTATAGGCCCCTCTATTTGACTTAATCCGGAATTTTTGTCGCAAATGGTAACATTCGCGAGGCCAATCACTCGGCGGTTTCGGCATCCTGCATTTCATGCCCTGCCGCCGCGCCTTCCACGGTGTTCTCCACTCCTTCAAGCGGGCGATCGATCTCGCCGCTTGCCGCGAAGATGGCGGAAGCGGTCATCCCGCCAGAGGTCTCGAGCTTGAGCGTAACTGGCTGGACGGAGCGATTCTGCCAGTACCAGCCGTGGATTCCCGTGAACGGCGCGATGTAGACGCCACGCATCTTCTGCGCTTCATCCACGCCGAAACTCTCGGTTGCTTCCACGCCGCCTTCGAAGGGGTGGGAATGCATGTCATAGTTGAGTGTGTCCGAACCTTCCCAGCTGAAAGCCATGCGCGCGCCTTCGGGGATGGTGTATTTGAATTCGACCGCTTCATAGGGGCCAAGCTCGTATTCCCAGCTATCCGTCACGCCCTCTTCGGGTGCGGGCGTGGTGTCGGACAGCAGCAGCACGTCCTGCGTTTCCATGCGCGCCATGCCGCGTTCCAGTTCGGCATTGTCAGGCTCGGCGATCTTCACCAGCCCGGTGGCGGTGCCAATGCCCGTCGGGTCCCATCCGGTTTCGGCAGGCAGGACGAAGGCGACGGCGATGAAGGCCATGGCGGCAGCCGCACCTGCGGCGACATAGGGTGTCTTGCTCATGATGACAGATATCCTTGTATCTGGATGGCGGTGAGCCACAGGCCCACGCCGATCAGGGCGATATTGGCGGCATAGGCACATTTGCCGAAGCTGGGCCGCTGCCGCCAGGTTGTAAACAGGGTGACGACGAAGGCGAGCGCGATGACCTGGCCCAGTTCGACGCCGATATTGAAGGAAATGAGGTTGGTGAGCAGGCCGTTGGTGGACATGTCGAGGTCCATCACCTTGGTGGCAAGGCCCATGCCGTGGAACAGGCCGAACACCAGCACTGCGGCGCACGTGTCTATCTTCAGGCCGATCTTCGCAAAGCCGCCGATGTTCTCCACGCCCTTGTAAACCACCGACAGGCCGATGATCGCATCGATGATATAGGCATTGGCGCCAATGCCCAGCAGCACGCCGCCCAGCAGGGTGATCGAATGGCCGATGGTGAACATGGAGACATAGAGTGCCACGTCCTTCAGCCGGCTGAGGAAGAACACCACGCCGACAAGGAAGGCGATATGGTCATACCCAGTCACCATGTGCTTGGCGCCAAGGTACATGAAGGGAAATATCGCCGGGCCCTCTATCGACTGGACGAAGGCCTTGTCGCCTTCTGCCACGTCATGCGCCCAGGCCATGTCCGGCAACAGCACATAGAGTGCGGCCAGCGCCAGCACGGCAAGTGGGGCGAGCGCGCCATTATGTCTGTCGAGCGCGCTAATCCGGCTCACTCGCTGCCGTCATCCATATATTCTTCCAGCGTCTCGTCACTGGAAGGGCGGACCGTATCGGCAGCCGCCTCTTCGGGCGAGACATCCTCGGGAAGATCCGCCGGCGGATAGACCTGGTGGCAGGCTGTGCACACGGCATAGACCGTGCCGCCCATCTCGAAGACACCGTCCACGTCCTTGTCGGCAGCGGCCTGTTCGGCGAGATCCGCCGCTTCCTGCAGCCCCTTGGAGAAATCCTGCCAGTCATCGCCGCGGCCATCGGCATAGGCAGGCGAGGCGAGCACTTCGCCGAATTCGCGCAGCTTCACTGCGGCAAGGCGGACTTCTTCCCACTCTTCGTCGGTCTGCGGCTCGAATTCGCGGAACACCGGCTCGCCATCCACCAGTTCGCTGACAGAGCCGACCGCTTGCCAGTAGATTTCGGCGGTGGGCTGAACCTCATTGGCCATGAATTGCTGGGCGGTGCCATAAGGCAGATCGACTGGCTCATCGCCGCAGGATGCCAGCGCCAGCGCCGGAAGGATAAGCGCCAGTGCGCGTTTGCTGCTTGTCATCGGATATATGCCTCTCTTGCCCGCTAAATCGTGCCAGATCTATCTCCTAGCAGTTAGCGCATATGTGCGCCAACTGACATGAGGTTGACAATCACTAATTGACAATGTCCGAAAATTTCGCAGAAGCGAACCAGGCACAAATCTCCGGTAAATGTTGACTCCGGTAGACCGTTTGTTGACTAGGGCCGCGAAATTGCAAGCTCGAAAACGAATTTTTGAACGAAGGTGGAAACAGGACATGGGTGGAATTTCTGAAGTTGCAGGCAAATGGATGAAAACCAGGCTGGCTGCGCTTGGCGCAGCAGCGCTTTCGGTGCCGATGGTCGGCGCGCTGGCGGCTCCGGTCGATCCGACGCAGCAGCTGGCCGAAGAAGCCGCTGCCGCCGGCCTGACCGACGAGCAGAAGGCAGAGGCGAAGGACCTGTTCGGTTCATGGTCCTGCAGCACCTGCCACGCGCTGTCCGAAGCAGGCGGCTATGGCCACATCGGCCCCTCGCTTGATGGCAATGACGCGATGGACGAAGCCTTCATCATTTCCCGCATCGCCAATGGCCAGGGCGCAATGCCGGGCTTTGGCGGCCAGATGAGCGATGAGGAAATCGCTCTCGTCGCGACCTATATCATGGAAGTGAAGAAGTAAGGCGCCGATCAGCTGATCGCCCTTGCTGGACAGGAAGGGGGCTCCGTTCGTGGAGCCCCCTTTTGTGTGCCTTGTCGCGATTTCAATCCGCTTCGGTGATTGGCGGCGTGCGCGGGCCGACCTGCGCGAAGTAATTGGTCACGCCGTTGGGGTCGTTGAGCCAGATCGTTGTGAGATCGAAGCCGGTCAGGCGGTTGAGCGGGGTTTCAACCGGGACATCACGATGGTCCGCCATTGCCGCGACAAAGGGCGCATCGGACACAACGTACTGAATCCCGGAACTGCCGGTGTCTGCCAGTAAGCCCTCGTCGACTTCGTAAAGCAGGATGGTCGTCTCGCCGTGAGTGTAAGTCCACGGCGAGATATCAAGCAGACGGTCCCTGCCGGCCGTGCTTTCATGAAGGCCCACGAAGTCGCGATAGAAATCACGGCTTGCCAGCAGGTCTGTCGTGGCAACGCCAATTCCGACGCCATCGTCCGAGTGATCGGCCGCGACCGGACGGACGATGATCTGGATCGTCAGTCCGGCCGGATCGACCACGACTGCACCGCGTTCAAGCCGGCCGATCGTCTGGAATTCAGGCGCCTCCAGTCCGGCATCGATGAAGCGCTGGCGAACCACCTCCTCATCCGGATAAGTGAAGCGCAGGAACCGGATGCCGGTGCCGCCCTTTACCCCGCCGGACAGGTCGTAGTTGCGGTCCCCCTGCTGCCCTGCCGAAAGCTTCACCTGGCCTGTGCCCACACCAGTCAGGATCATCTGCTGGGTACTGGTGAGCTGGATGGGGTTGAGCGAGCGCAGCGCCAGGGCATTGACGTAGAAATTGACCATCTGCTCCGTCATGTCGCGCGGGAAGCGGCGAAAGACGTTCATCGAGTCCTGCCGGAACAGGTGGATTGCCGTGCCGTTCAACTGGTCCTCGCTCAGCGCGCCGGGGGCATAGGCAAGGTCCGGGTTGGTATCCAGCAGCGCGCCTTCGGGCGTGCGCAACTGGCCATCCTGCGCGTTGGCTGCACAGCTGGCGAGCGCAATGGCGGCAACGCCGAAGGTAAAGGCCTTGGTGATTGTCACGGTTTTCTCTCCCATGCTCATTCGTGAGCTTATTCAGGCAGTGCCCAGGTGATGAGCGATTCATTGTTGGCCGGCCTGCCGTCATCTCCGCGCACCGGCGGGGCAAAGGCGGAGCCTGTGGCAAGCACGGCGATATACTGGCGGCCATCCGCACCGCGATAGCTCATCGGTATGGTCATCGCGGGATAGTCGAGCTTCTCGCTCCACACGATCTCGCCGGTTTCGGAATCATAGGCGCGGAAGATGCCGTCGCTGGTCGCGCCGATGAAGACGAGGCCGCCTGCGGTCACCATCGGGCCGCCGAAGGTGTTGTTGGCGCCGGTATCCTGCTTGCCCTCTTCCAGTTCGGGCGTGGTGCCAAGCTTGCTGGCCCAGGCGATCTCGCCGGTATTGCCGTCCACCGCCACCAGCCGGCCCCACGGCGGGCGGATGCACGGCAGGTTCACGCTTCGCCCGTCTTCAGTTGTGAACGAGGCGTTGAAGCCGGAATAGGCACCCGGCCCGGCAAGGCTGCCGCGGTCATAGGGCTGCACCGATCCGGCCGTGCCGCGGCCATAATCGCCATCGGGATCGCGCGCCTCGATCCAGCCGATCGATCCGCTTTCGGAGGTGTTGACGAAGATATAGCCGGTGTTCGGGTCCACCGCGCTGCCGCCCCAGTTCGATCCGCCATTGTGCGGAAGGTTGATAGATGCGCGCGGGGGATCGCCTTCCTCGTGCAGGAAGAAGGGCGTGAAGGGGCCGGAATTGAAGAAGGTGCCGCCATAGCTGTCGAGCAGCGCATGGCACGCGGCGACATGTTCGGCGTTGGTGTCTTCCTCCGTCACCACGTCTGTGGGATCCCACCACATGCGGCTCAGCGGTTCGGGCTTCACCGGGATCGGCTGGGTGGGGGAATACCATTCGCCCGGCACGTCTGCGGCGGCCACGATATGTTCGTTCACGCCGTGCACAGGCTCACCAGTGCGGCGGTCGAGAATATACATCAGGCCCGGCTTGCCGGTTTCGGCCAGCGCAGGAATGGTCTCGCCTTTTACCTCCACATCCACCAGCACCGGCGGGGCGGGCAGGTCCCAGTCCCACAGATCGTGATGGATGGTCTGGAAGTGCCAGCGATATTCGCCCGTTTCGGCATCCACTGCGACGACTGAGTTGCCGAACAAATTGTCTCCCGGCCGGTCACCGCCCCAGTAATTGGGGCCGGGGCTGCCCAGTGTCATGAAAATCAGCCCGGTTTCCACGTCAGCCGTGGTGTACCACACCCACATATTGGCGCCGGGCCGGTCCTTCCAGCCATCGTTGAGCCATGTCTCGTGGCCCACTTCGCCTGGCTGGGGAATGACGTTGAATTCCCACAGCTGTTCGCCCGTCCGGGCGTCGAAACCGCGCGAATTGCCGCTCGGGCCTTCGGGAATTTCCGGCGTCAGCGCGCCAATCACCAGCACATTGCGGAAGATGCTGGGGGGATAGCCATAGGCGGTGCCGTCAAAAGGCATCTCGCCATTGTCGCCAAAACCGGTGGCGAGCGAACCGTCGGCTGCATTGAGCGCGACTAGCGAATTGCCCTTGGAATAGAACAGGCGCGGCGCCAGTTCGCCATCGCCCGGCCAATAGGTGACAGAGCGGCGGACGGAAGCGCCTTGCACCTGGTGCCGCCACAATTCGCGGCCCGTGTGCGCTTCCAGCGCCACAACTGAATCGAGCAGCGGCAGATACATCACGCCATCAACCACAACGGGAACCGTGCCGGCCAGGATCGCTCCGCCGCCATTGGGGCGCAGGCGATAGGTCCAGGCGTGTTCGATCTGGTCCACATTGTCGCGGTTGATGTCTGTCAGCGGGACAAAGCGCTGCCCGCCATGATCGCGCGTATAAAGCGGCCAGTCGCCATCTTCGGGCACCATTGCAGGGGTGCCTGCCTGCGCGATCAGGGGCGCGGGCACCAGCATGGTTGCAGCCAGAATGGCGCCAAGACATTTGCGCATGGTAATCCTCTCCATCATCCTTGCACCCGCTTTTAACGCGGCAGGATTGCCAGGGGCAATGATTATCTCAGCTAATCAATATGGCTCGCCATTGCGCAGCCAGCCTTCGATGGCTGCAGCCACTTCATCGCTGTTCTTTTCCAGCTGCATGGCGTGGCCGTTGCCGTGCACGCCGTGCTCTTCCAGCCGCAGATGATCGACACGGCAACCGGCCTGCTGCAGGTAATGGACCATCGCGTG
>CAYXTJ010000001.1:0-40634 GCA_964467715.1 uncultured Sphingomonadaceae bacterium | reverse complement strand
CGTGGTTGTCCCCTGCCATCCAGCTTGCCTCTGCCGTCACCACCACGATAGGCATTTGCGCAAGGTTGGGAAGCTGGCGCGCGGGTTCAGCCTGAATCGTATAGTCGACGAGGCCTTCACCGGGCGAGGGCAAGTCCTTGGTGGCCAGCGCTTCGCCTTCGGCCAGCGGCGGGTCGTAGGTGAGCGGTGCGTGGGTTATGCCGAAAGGCAGCGGGCCGCTGATCGCGTTCACCGGGGGGCCCAGCGGTTCCACCGCGACAATCGCCTTTACCAGATCGGGCCGCGCATCGGCGATCAGCCATCCGGGAGGGCCGCCTGCAGAATGGCTGAGCAGGATCGCCGGGCCGATCATGTCGAGCAGCTGTGCCCCGGCACGCTGGGCATCTGCCTGCGCTGCCGCATGGTCTGCCATCGTGGGGCCGGTGCCTGCCAGGAAGGACAGGAAGGCCGGATCGTCCATCTTGCCGGTGCCGGGCCACTGCGTGTGCAGCCTGGCCTGCGGGTAATTGTCATCAAAATCGCCCGGCCGGGTGAACAGCCGTTCGAGGAAGACGGTGGGGCCGGGCGGGGCCATCGCGCCCTGGAATTCGGGGTTGAACGGGCTGCGGCCGTGTTGTGGCCGGTCCACCACATAGACAGCCCAGCCAGCGCGCACGAACCAGTGCACCCAGCCTTCGCGGCCATCGGCGGTGCCAAGGAAATCGGTGCCTTGCCCGCCGCCGCCGTGGATCATCACGATTGGCAGGTCGTGCTTCAGTTCCTGCGGTATCCAGTATTCCACATATTGCTGCCCTCGCATGGCCTTGCCCGCGGCGGGATGATCCACCAGTTCGCCGCCGGTCCAGAAAAAGCCTTGCGCGGCCAGTTCCAGCGGGCGGGCGGTGCCATCTGCGTGCAGGTCCTGCGGGCGGTAGGAACGGCTCAATGGATCTGCCCCTTGCGGTCCTTGATGTTGATGGCCACCCGGTCCGTGGGATCGGCATCGGCCCAGCGGCTGCCTTCGCGCAGCACATCACCGATCACCTTGTAGGCAAACAGCATCAGCAGCGCGCCGCTTTCCGGATTGGTGTCGAGCGCGCGGATCAGTTCGAGGTCCTTCTTGCGCTGCTCCATGTCCTTTTCCTGCAACATGCGCTTGTTCTCGGTGGCAGCGGGCGAGACCACTTCCCAGAAGATGCGCCTGCGCTCGTCGCTGAAACGGTCGAGGATCGTCTCGTCCTCTTCGCCCTTGATTACCGCGCCGAGCACATCGGCCAGCACGATGCCGGTCCACAGGCCGGAGGTGAGGCCCAGCCCGCCGCAGGGGTTGGTGGCATGGGCAGCATCGCCTGCCAGCAGCACATGGCCCTTGCGCAGCGTTGCCGCCGCGCGCTGGTGCAGCGTGTAGGGATTGGCGGAGACGATCTCGTAATCCTTCCTGCCCTGCATGAACCATTCGTAGCGCTGGTGGACGCGCTCTTCATAGCTTTCCACGGGCAGTTCGCTGTCTTCCATATAGGTGCAGCGCCACAGGCCATCGGTATCCAGCTGCGCGATCACCGCCATGTTCACCGGATCGCACACGAAATTGGCCTGGCTGTAGCCCAGTTCCTTGAACGGAAATTTCACATTGGTGGCGACGAAGCGTTCGGGCCATGTGTGGCCTTCGAACTCGATATCGGCCAGCTTGCGCACAGTGGACCGCGCACCGTCGCAGCCGATCAGCCACTTGGCTTCATAGGTTTTCTCGCCATCGGGGCCGGTGACCATGGCGAGGATGCGGTCCTCATATTCCTCGTAACCGTGCAGTTCATGGTCGAACAGCACCTCTGCGCCCAGCTTTTGCGCATGTTCCATCGCCACGCGGGCAACCTCGTGCTGGCCCACGTGCAGCTGGTAATCGTAATCGATGCCCTCGACCGGCTCGGTCTTGACCACGGAGCTATAGCCGAACTCGGGAATATGCGTGCCGAAGCTGCTGTTCTGGAAGCCGATGGCGTTCAGCTCGTCAAGGATGCCCAGTTCCTCCAGCACCAAAAGGGTAGAGGGAAAGTAGACCGCCGCGCGCGGGGAGTTGATGATCTCCGGTTCCTTGTCCAGCACGCGCACGCTGGCACCAGACTGTGCCAGTGTCAGCGCGGTGAGCATGCCCACCGGGCCGCCGCCAATGATCAGGACATCGGTCTTCTCGGTCATCAATTCTCTTCCTTTGCACGCAATGCAGCTTCGGTCAGCACATAGGCGCGGATGGCCTCTACCTGCTGCGCATCCACCCACGGGCTGAAGCTGATCATCCCGCGATCCGCCAGGATCCCGTCATTCACCACGGCGGACCATGCATTGGCATCGGTGGCGACCGGGCTCTTCAACAGGTTCGGGTTGACCGGGCCGTTGTGGCAGATGGTGCACAGCGCGAAATACTGCGCCTGTCCTTCGGCGATCTGTTCGGGCGTGAAGCTCTCGTCTGTCGTGACATAGGGCATGGGTTCCACCGGGGGCAGGGGGGCGATTTCGCCGGTTCCGCCGATCTTGAATACCAGCAGCGTGCCGTTGGGTGGCGGGCGGCGCATCCAGTCTGTCTGCGTGGCCATGCCCATCGATCCGCCATATCCTGCCATCACGGCGACATATTGTTCGCCGTTCACGCGATAGGTGATCGGGCCGGCCATGATCCCGCGCTCGCCCTGCCAGCTCCACAATTCCTCGCCCTTGTCAGCCGAATAGGCGACAAAGCGGCCATCGGGCAGGCCCTGGAAAACAAGGTTGCCGCCCGTTGCCAGCGTGCCGCCGTTCCACGGCCAGTCGCGGCGGATTTCCCATGCCACTTCCTGCTTCACAGGGTCCCACGCCGTCAGCTTGCCGTAGGTGATGGAGGAGATGTAGGCGCGGCGCGCTTCGGGCGTGGCGCCGGGCACCGATCCCTCGGGCGGGGCAAGGAAGGCAACCCCGGTATTCCAGCGCCCGATCCGCCGGGTGAAATTGCTGTCGTCGGCATAGGCGTTGGGCACTTCCATCACCGGGATGTAAACAAGGCCCGTCTGCGGCGAATAGCTCATCGGATGCCAAGCGTGAGCGCCGATGCCCATCGGGGTGATGAAATAGGGCGCATCCGCGAACCTCCCCTCGGGGATTTCGACCGGGCGGCCGGTTTCAAGGTCGATCCGTTCGGCCCAGTTCTGTTCGGCATAAGGTTCGGCGCTGATCAGCTTCCCGTTTTCGCGGTCGATCAGGTAGAAAAAGCCGTTCTTGGGTGCCTGCATGGCGACCTTGCGCGGCTCTCCGTCGATCTCCAGCGTGGCAAGCGTGATCTGCTGGGTGGCGGTAAAGTCCCACGTCTCGCCGGGATTGACCTGGTAATGCCATTTGTAGGCGCCAGTATCGGGATCGAGCGCGAGGATGGAGGAGAGGAACAGGTTGTCCCCCTTGCCATCGGACCGCACCCGGTGGTTCCACGGTGATCCATTGCCCACGCCCACCAGCAGCTGGTCGAATTCGGCATCATACACGACGGAATCCCACACCGTGCCGCCACCGCCCAGCTCCCAGTAATCGCCGAACCATGTTTCACCCGCGAACTGTTCGAAGGCGGCATCCGAAGCTGCGCCATCGGGGCCATCTGCCGGGTTGCCGGGTGCGGTGTAGAAGCGCCAGGCAAGATCGCCGCTATCGGCGTCATAGGCGGAGATATAGCCGCGCACGCCCATTTCCGCGCCGGAATTGCCGATCAGCACCTTGCCGCGCACCACGCGCGGTGCGCCGGTGATGGTGTAGGGCTGTTCCTGATCCACGGTGACCACGTCCCACAGCTCTTCACCGGTCGCGGCATCAAGGCCGACCAGACGGCCATCGATGGTGCCGACAAAGACCTTGCCTTCCCACACGGCGACACCGCGGTTGACCACGTCACAACAGGCATCCGCACCCTTGGAGCCATCGACTTGCGGATCATAGCGCCACAGCTCTTCACCACTGGCGGCATCGACGGCCATCACCTTTGACCATGCGGTGGAGAAATACATCACCCCGTCCACCACGATGGGCGTGGCCTCCTGCCCGCGATTGGTATCCAGCTCCACCGCGAAGGCGAGCGAGAGTTCGCCCACGTTTCCGGCGTTGATATCGGTCAGCGGGCTGAAACGCTGTTCGTCATAGGTGCGCCCGTGCGACAGCCAGTTGTCGGGATCATCTTCGGCGGCGAGCAGGCGTTCTTCGGTGATCTCGCCAAAGCCCGATGCTGCATCGGAACAGGCAGAGAGCGACAGCGTGCCAGCGGCAGCAGCGACAGCAATGGTGGCAAAACGGGCAAAGCCCATGGTTTTGGTCCCCTCCCAAGGAATCATCCGGGCCCGTTATGGGGCCTCATCATCACGGACGTTACAATGGCCCGGTGGTCCCGTCTACCGCCCGTCTACAGGCCCTTCGGGAGTGATTCCGGCGATTGGTCAGGGCCGATGGAAAAGGTGAAATCCGCCCTGCGCGGAAGGTCTTCCATCATGTGCCGGGTCAGCCGTTCATAGTGCTGGCAAAAGCGGACCAGCGCGGCATCATCCATCACGCCAGAGGCTCCGGGATTGGCGGCGCGCAGTTTTTCTTCCTGCTTGCGGCGGTTGGCGAGCACGGCTTCGAACCCTGCCACCTTCAGCATCACCAGCATGTCAATCTGGGCGAACAGTTCCTTGTAATCGCCGCGCAGCCAGAGGTTCACGACAGAGCGCCAAACTCCTTCGGGGTCTTCGTCCCGCTCCAGTTCGTTGACGGGTTCCAGCAGTTCCTCGTCGGCCTGCGGGGTGCAGCCGACGCACCAGCCTTCGAACAGCAGCACGTCCTCCGGGCCGGAAATGCGCTCGCCTTCGCCGCGGCGATCATCCACCGCCTTGTCAAAACGCGGGACTTCGAAACTGCGCCCGGCGCAGATATCCTCGATGATCTGCATGGCAAGACCCGGCGCATGGGTGCCGGGCACGCCGCGCGTGGCGAATAGCGGATGGACCTGCGCGGCCAGCGCCAGCCGCTCGTCACGCTTCAGGTAGAGGTCGTCTATCGACAGGGTGATGGCGCGCAGGCCGCGCTTGGCCAGCAGCACTTCCAGAAATGCGCAGACGGTGGACTTTCCGGAACCTTGCGCGCCGTTCACCCCCACCACCAGCGGCGAGCGGGCAGTGGCCCGCCGGGCAATTTCGCGGGCGAGTGGCTGCCAATAGGTTTCGACGATCTCGCGATAGCTTTCCGGCAGGCGGTGCTCCGCGATCAGCTTTGCAATGGGGTCTGAACTCATGCGACGGGGTTAGGCACATCCTCGCCATTTGCAAAGGCCGTGATATTGGCCAGCGCACACATTCCCATGGCGATGCGGGTTTCGGCATTGGCGCTGCCAAGGTGCGGCAGCAGCACCACGTTTTCGAGGCCGAGGAGCGCTTCGGGCACGGCGGGCTCTGCCGGATAGACATCGAGTCCCGCGCCAGCGAGATGGCCGCGCTTCAAGGCATCGGCCAGCGCTTCGTGATCCACGATCCCGCCGCGCGCGGTGTTGATCAGGTAGCTGCCCTTTTTCATGCTCGCGATAGCATCGGCATCGATCAGGTTGGCGGTTTCCCCGCCCCCGGGGACATGCAGCGAAACGAAGTCAGCTTCGTGCAGCAAATCACTGATATTAGAGTAATATTTCGCGTCCAGTTCCTGGCCAACGTCAGGCTCGCAAGCGTGCCTGCCGTAATAGGCCACCTTCATGCCGAAGCCGTGGTGTGCGCGGCGCGCGGTGGCGATGCCGATGCGGCCAAAGCCCACGCAGCCCAGCACCTTGCCCTTCAGCGCGCTGCCGATGAGGTGGGTGGGCCGCCAGCCGCTCCATGCTCCGGCGCGCAACTCGCGCTCGCCTTCGCCGGCACGGCGGGCAGCCATCAGCAACAGGGTCAGCGCGATGTCCGCCGTGGCATCCGTCAGCACGCCGGGCGTGTTGGTGACTGCAATGCCCTTCGCCTGTGCCGCAGCTATATCGATGTGATCGAAGCCGACGCCGTAATTGGCGATCAGCTTCACGCGGGTTCCGCCATTGATCACGGCTGCATCGATCTTGTCCGACACGGTGGGGCACAGCACGTCATACTCGCCCATCGCCGCCGCCAGCGCCTGCTGGCTCATCGGCTCGTCGCTATCGTTCAGCGTAAGGTCGAACTGGCGCGCCAGCTCTTCCTCTACGGCAGCGGGCCAGCGGCGGGTGGTGAGGACTTTCAGTTTCGGCACAGTATCGGACAAGGGATCAGTCTTCCTTGTTTATCATCTTGGTTTCGGCCTGCGTCGATGCGGGGCCGGTGTTGCGCTTGAAGATGCCGCCGGTGCCGGAAACGCGCACGAAGGGATCTGGATCGCCTTCGCGCTGTTCCAGCCCGAAGATGTCGAACAGGCCGGGGTGGTTGCCAAGCCCGCCGAACAGCGCGCGCACACGCTCCACCCAGTCGCGCAGCGGATCGTCAGCGGCCAGCGCCGGGGTCTGCGCCAGCGAGGCGAGCCACTGGAACCCGCCAAGGATGCGGTAATCGGCATAGTTGGGCTCGCTGCCGCCCAGGAACTTGTGCTCGCGCAGCGCCATGCGCAGCGGCTCCAGCGCGGCGGAAATGGCGCAAAGGCGATCTTCGCGGCCCGATTGCAGGTCTTCCAGCTTGCCGCCCAGCATCACTTCGCGGGTGGAGGTGACATATTCCTTGTCATGCTCGTAGCAGACGTCGCGATAGTCCGCGCAATAGCTGCGCATCCACGGGCCGATGGCGGCAGGCCAGAACCACGCGTCCAGCGCCTTGGTGAGCGCGGCGGTGCTTTCATGCGGGATCAGCATGGGCCGGTCAGGATATGTCTCGTCGAGATATTCCACGATGCCCCAGCTATCGAGCACCCACTTGCCATCATCCACGATGGCGGGAAGTCGCTCGGTATGGCCGCCGGTGCGGTCAAGGATACCGGTGAAACCGCCTTCCACGATGTCCATCTCGAACCCCTTGTGCGCCACCGCAAACTTGGTGGCCCAGACGAAGGGGCTGATCGTCGCCCCGGTCGAAACCTGGAGGTCATAGAAGGTGATCTTGTTGTCGGCGGCCATGAGGCATCCTCTCTTTCGCGAATTCGGCGTTGCTGGCGCTTGATGCGGCCATAGGAAAGTGAAAGACATTGCGCCATGTCAGAAATGTCGAAAATTGCATCGGTCAGCCTGCAGAAACCGCTCCCCGAAATCGCCGGGGAGCTGGGCGTGTCTTTCGAGGAATTCGGTTTCGCCGTGGTGCGCGATCACGGGATTGACCAGCGCTTGATTGACCAGGCGGACGAACAGATGCGCGCCTTCTTTGCGCTGCCCAAGGATGTGAAGCGGGAGTATCACCGTCCCGGGCAAGGCGGCGCGCGCGGCTATACTCCGTTCGGGGTGGAGCAGGCCAAGGGCGCTTCGGTGCAGGACTTGAAGGAATTCTGGCACGTCGGGCGCGACCTGCCCGATGGCCACCCCCATGCCCGCGTGATGCGGCCCAATATCTGGCCCGAGGAACTGCCAGCCTTCCGCCCCGCCTTGCAGGACCTGTTCCTGTCCTTCGACTGGGCAGGCAAGCGCATCCTCTCCGCCATCGCGATCCATCTGGGCGAGGAGGAGGACTTCTTCGAAGACAGCGTGCGGGACGGCAATTCCGTGCTGCGCCTGCTGCATTACCCGCCGGTTTCGGACGAAGCGCAGGAAGGCGCAATTCGCGCGGCCGCGCATGAGGATATCAACACGATTACATTGCTGTTGGGTGCGGAAGAGGCCGGGCTGGAACTGCTCTCAAGACAAGGCGAATGGCTGCCCGTGTCACCGCCGCCCGGCGCGCTGGCGGTGAATATCGGCGACATGCTGCAACGCTACACTGCCGGAAAACTCCGCTCGACCACCCACCGCGTGGTGAACCCGGCAGGCGAGGCGGCCCACCGCTCACGCTATTCGATGCCCTATTTCCTGCACTTCCGGCCCGATTTCCTGATCGACCCGATCTTCGATGGCGGGGAAGAGCCGATTACCGCGCAGGATTATCTGATGGAGCGGCTGCGGGAGATAAAGCTGGCCTAGGCACCTATGGCGAGTGCGTTCGCCACAGCGTCTGCGAGCACAAGTCTGACGTGAGAAGTGTCATGATGCGGTCGTTTGGGATAGGCAACACGGGACCATGAAAAGCACTCTTCCAGCCCTTGCCGCAGCGCTGCTGGCATCCTGTGCGCCCGTCGCGGGCGAACCTTCGCGCAGCGCGTCTTCGGCAATCGGTGAGGCACCGATCACCCGTTTCGCTTTCGGCAGTTGCAACGGACATGAGCAGCCCCAGCACATCTGGGACGCCATTGCCGCCAGCAATCCGCAGCTGTTCATCGCCATGGTAGACAATGTCTATGGCGATACCGGCTATGACGGGTCGCCCGGCATGGAAACCTTCATCGCCGCCTATGCCACGCAGGCGCAGAGCGCACCATTTGCCGCCTTGCGCGCCGAGGTGCCGATGCTGGCGACATGGGATGACCGTGATTACGGCTTCAATGACAGCGGCGGCTCTTTCGCCCATCGCGAACTGTCCGAAGACCTGTTCGAGGCCTTCTGGAATTCGCCGCAGGACGTGCGCTCGCGCCCTGGTGTCTATCACAGCGTCACCAAGGGGCCGCCGGGCCAGCGCGTGCAGTTCATCCTGCTCGATACGCGCTTTTTCCGGTCCGATCTTGTGGCGATGGAGGAGGGCGGGCCGCTGGGTCGCTACACGGGGAACAGTGATCCCTCGGCAACGGTACTCGGCGATGCGCAGTGGCAGTGGCTGCAAGCGGAACTGGCCAAGCCTGCCGATCTGCGCGTTCTCGTCAGCTCGATCCAGGTGTTGAGCGAAGCCCACAATTTCGAGGCGTGGGACAATTTCCCGCACGAGCGCGCGCGCCTGCTCGACATGCTCGCTGCGCGCAGCGAGAGCGGGCTGGTGGTGCTTTCAGGGGATCGCCATGCCGCCGGGCTTTACGAAAGCGAGTGGGCGGGAGAGGAATTCATCGAATTCACCGCTAGTTCGCTCAACCGCCCTGTGGGCGTGGGGACAGAAGCCGCAAATGCGCGTGAGCCCGACCCACACCGAATTACCCCGCTGGTGGGTGAGGCGAATTTCGGGACGATGGAGATCAACTGGCAAGCGGGCGAAATGACGCTGGCGATCCGCAATGAGAATGGCGCTGCCGTGCAGCAAATCGTGCGTGCGTTCTGAGTGCTTCAAGCCCACCCCGCTGCGACTAGCCTCGCCTGCGGCTCGGCAAGTCTCACTCCCCTCCCGCTTGCGGGAGGGGTTGGGGGTGGGCATCACGCCATCTTCGCTTCTTCCAGCTTCACAAGGTGCCACAGCGTCTGCGTCACCGGCGCGGTCACGCCTTTTTCGCGCGCGGCTTCCACAATCGCGCCGTTGATCGCGTCGACTTCGGTGCGCCTTCCAGCCTTTACGTCCTGCAACATGCTCGCTTCGTGGTCGGCGTGGTCTGTCATGGAGACTTGCGTCAGATCCTGGATCGGTTTCGCGTCGATCATCACGCCGTTCGCGTGCGCGGCGGCGACGCCTTCTTCCACCACGGCGCGGATCGTCTCGCGCGCCTCTTCGCTCGCGCCGAGGAAGCCGGGGGTGCGCAGGGTGAGGGCGCACATCGGGTTCATCGCGGCGTTGAAGATCGCCTTGGACCAGATCGCGCCGTGGATATCGGGGTCGAGCTGCGCGGGCAGGCCGCCTTGCGTCAGCGCATCAGCCACCGCCTGCGCCATCGCCGGATCGCCGCCGAATGCGGGGTAGAGCTTGGAATAGCCTTCGCCGTGGCTGCGCACCTTGCCGGGGCCTTCGAGGTCTGACGGCAGCATGCTCGCGCCCACCATCACCCGCTCATCCGAGACAACGCCCGCCAGCTTGCGATCATTGCCCAGGCCGTTCTGCAAGGACAGGAGGTGGGTGTTCTCGCCAATCGCATGGGCAATGCCTTGAAGCGCGCCGACGGTGTGAAAGGTCTTGGTGAAGACCACCACCAGATCGAACGGCCCTTCTGCGTCGGCAGGCAGGCGGGCGGGGATGGGCAGGTGCTCCACACCCGCGCGGGTATCGAGTTCGAGGCCATTGGCGTTGATCGCATCGATATGCGGCTGGTTCACGTCCACCAGTGTGACGTCGTGGCCTGCGCGGTGGAAGGCGGCGCCAAACAGGCAGCCCATCGCGCCCGAGCCGAGGATTGCTACTTTCACAGAAATGCTCCCAGAAGTGTCAGCACGCGCACGTCAATCGCCACGCCCTGTTCGCGAAATTCCGCCACGCGCTGCGGCAATTCGCTGATTTTCAGGCGGTGGACGGTGATGTCCTCCGCGTCAGTCCCGCCGCCTTCGCCCACCTTAGTGAGGGCGGTGGCCTTGAGCAGGGTGAAACTTTCGCCCGTCATACCGGGGGAGGATAGGTAGGTGCCGCAATCGGTCCATTCGGCAGCGTCATAGCCGGTTTCCTCCACCAGCTCCCGCTTCGCTGCGGCGAGCGGGTCCTCGCCTTCGTAATGATCCTCGTCACCGATCAGCCCGGCGGGCAGTTCCAGCACGCGGCCACCGTGGGGCACGCGATATTGCTCCACCAGCACCACGTGATCGCCATCAATGGGCAGAATCACCGCCGCCTTGATGCCTCGCGCGCGGCTGACATATTCCCAGCGGCCGCGCTTCTTGGCGGTGATCCACTGGCCGGACCACATCACCTCTTCGGGCGCATCGGCATCTTCAACTGCCATGAAGCCCGCGTAACCGCCGCTTACAGTTCGATCAAGCGATCCGGCAGTTCGTTCACATCGTCGGCATCGCGCGGGAAGTGTTCCGACAGCACCTTGCCCACATCCGCCACGCCTGCCGCGATCCCTTCTGCCGTGCAGCCCTTGCGGATTTCGGCGAGCATGTCTGCCATCGCCTCGCCCCAGACTTCCGCCGGGACTTTCTCGGCAATCGGCTGGTCCGCCACGATTTCCGCGCGGTGTTCCTGCATCGAGAGGTAGACCAGCACACCGGTGCGGCCGTGGGTGCGCGCCTCCGCGCCCACCTTGAAGTGGCGCACCGCGCATTCATGCACGCGCGATGCCTTCACCGGGCCTGGGATCAGCGCGAAACGCAGCGGGTCCCACATGAAGGCGAGCCAGGTAGCAATGAAGGCGAGAAGGCCTAGCGCGATGGTCATGCTGGCCAGTTCGCCCGTGGTCCATTCGTGCATCCAGCCGCCGATCAGCATGTCCCAGCAGGACATGAAGGGGGCAGGGACGAAGGCGAACACGCTCATCGCGGTGAAGGCCATCGCTGCGGAATAGACCAGCACGACATCGGTATAGCCGTCGCTGCGGTCTGCCAGCACGGTCACAATCTCGCCGCTGGTGGCAAGCTCCGCCGCGCCCACGGCATCGGACACGATCTTGTGCTGCTCTTCGTTGAGTATCGGCATGGTCACCAGCCCCCCGAGGCGCCACCGCCCCCGAATGATCCGCCGCCGCCGGAGAAGCCTCCGCCGCCGCCGAAACCGCCGCCTCCGCCCCAGCCGCCACCGCCGCCCCAGTCATCACCATCGGTGATGCCGCGGGCGATGGCCTTGCCGGCCTCCCACAGGATGATGTCACCCACCACGCTGCCTGCGCCGTAGCGGCGGCTGCGCCCACGTCCGCGCATGGCGGGCAGGATGAAGAAGAAGAAAATGAAGCCGATCCAGATCAACCCGCCGATGGGGAAGCCGCCTTCGCTCTGGCGGTTTTCACTGGCCTGCTGCGCCGCCAGCCGCGCCTCGTCTTCGGGCAGAACAAGCTGGCTGACGATGGCATTGGTGCCCGCCACGATGCCCGCCGGCATGTCGCCATTGCGGAACTGCGGCAGGATCTGGCGCTGGATGATGATGGAGGAGAGGGCATCGGTCATGATGCCTTCGAGGCCGTAGCCAACCTCGATCCGCACCTTCTTTTCATTGGGAGCGACCAGCAGCAGGATGCCGTCATTGCGCTCGGCATCGCCGATCCCCCATGCGCGGCCCAGCTGGTAGCCGTAGTCGGCAATGTCATAGCCCTGCAGGTCCGGCACGGTGGCGACCACCAGCTGCCGCTGCGACTGCGTTTCGAGCGCCTCCAGCTGCGCGGTCAACTGCGCTTCGATATCGGCGGGGATGATGTCGGCATTGTCGACCACCCGCCCGGTGAGGGGCGGGAAGTCCTGCGCCGCTGCCGGCAGCGCGAACAGCGCCGCCAGCAGGGCCATCATGCAAGCGAGTTTGCGCATGCCGCTTAGTCGGCAGGCGAGAGGTCAAGCTCCGGCGCGACTTCGGCGCCTTCGGTTGCCGCCTGGTAAGGCTCCATCGGCTCCGCCCCGTGGATGATGTTCGCGCCGATCGTGTCGGGGAAGGTGCGGATCGTGGTGTTATACTGGCGCACCGCCTCGTTGTAGTCGCGGATCGCCACGGCGATGCGGTTCTCGGTGCCTTCCAGCTGGCTCTGCAACGTCAGGAAGTTCTCGTTGGACTTGATGTCCGGATAGGCTTCGAAACTGGCCAGCAGGCGGCCGATGCCCTGGCCCAGCTGGCCTTGCGCGGCAGCGAACTGCTCCATCGCGGCGGGATCGTTCAGCTGGTCAGCCGAGATATTGACCGAAGTTGCCCTGGCGCGGGCTTCCATCACGTCATTCAGGATGGCGCGCTCGTTCTCGGACGCGGCCTGCGCCACTTCGGCCAGGTTGGGAATGAGGTTGGCGCGGCGCTGGAACTGCGCTTCCACGTCAGCCCACTTGGCCTTGGCATTCTCTTCCGCAGCGGGAACAGAATTGATGCCGCAGCTGGCAAGGGCAAGCGTGCCGATGGCGAGGGCGGCCCAGCGGGCCATGCGCGTGAACATGTGAGTGGTCCTCCAGAAATCCCTGCAATACTCAGGTGTATTGCCAATATAGCACACGGTTTTGCGAGTTCAAGGAAACCCGCTGCGTGATAAGCGTTAAGTCCCCGAAGCCGCAAATGCCAGCGGCGCATGACAGGAGTGGGGCATGGTCAACGAATTCAAGAAGTTTATCGCGCGCGGCAATGTGCTCGATCTCGCCATCGGTGTGATCATTGGTGCGGCCTTCGGGCGCATGGTCACATCGCTCAATGAAAGCATCATCATGCCGGTTATCGGCTGGATTTTCGGCCATGTGGACTTTTCCAACTGGTTCATCCGTCTGGGCGAGATTCCGGCCGATTACACCGGCAGCGCCAACAACTATGCCCAGCTGAAGGAAGCGGGCGTGCCGATGATCGGCTATGGCGATTTCCTGACGCAGACGGTCGACTTCTTCATCATCGCCATCGCGCTTTTCCTGCTGCTGCGCACGGTCAACCGCGTGCTGGACGAGATGCAGGAGAAGGTGAAGGAAGCAGGCGACAGCTCCGCCTCGCCCGACATCCCGACCGACCCGCAGCTTGACGTGCTGCGCGAGATACTGGCCGAGATGCGCAAGGACACTCCGCCCGCACCGAAACAGGCTGCGTAAGGTGTAACTTGCCGTTTACCACACCCGGTGGCGGTAATTCCCGCATCTGACCAAGGAGAAGGGGTTGCAGATGCTTAAGGAATTCAAGGAATTCATTGCCAAGGGCAATGTGATGGAACTGGCCGTGGCGGTGATCATCGCCGGGGCCTTCGCCACGATTGTCGCCTCGATGACGGCGGACGTGATCATGCCGCTGGTTGGCGCCGTGTTCGGCAACGTCGATTTTTCGGACAAGTACATCGTCCTGTCGGGCGAAGTCGAAGCGGGCATGTCGCTGGAGGCCGCGCGCGAAGCTGGCGCCAATGTGCTCGCCTGGGGATCGTTCATCTCCACCGTGATCAAATTCCTGATCCTGGCCTTCGTGATCTTCATGCTCGTGCGTTATGCCAAGAAGGTGCAGGAACGCTTCGAGAAGGAAGAGGCTGCGGCACCGGAAGAACCAGCAGGGCCGAGCGAGATCGACCTGCTGACCGAAATCCGCGATGCGCTGAAGAAGTAAAGAGATTTGGTGAAGCGCGCTGCTGTGCGTTCCCTCATTTTCCCATACACTTCACATTAAGCGGATCATCGCTATATGGGGCCTGCTGGTTTTGGCCGGCTATGGCGATAAATTGCGGTGTGCAATAGGCACAGCGGACCCGGGGGCAGTACCCGGCGGCTCCACCACAATTTGCTGCGAAAGCAGCATCTTATGACGGGGCCGAACCAGGATCGACGTGTGTTGAAAGGCACTGTTTTCGCCCGGGCTGAGTAACCCGTAAAACTGTTCAAAACCTATAAGTGCCAACGATAACGAAGCACTCGCAGTTGCAGCGTAATTCTAGGTCCTAACGGACTGAAGTTACAAAGCTAAGCGCGGTTGGACCCACCGGGCAACAGAAGCGGATTCCGGGGCTTCGGGGAGTAGCTAGCAACAGAAACTCCCCACCTTCCTCAGCTATGGCGTCGACAAAATCGCAAGAATGCGACCACAATCGCTCCCGCGAAAATCCAGCCCAAGATCTCCGGTAGCGGATTTTGCATTGCGTCCGCGATCCAGGTGCCAAGGCCAATCGGAATCAACATCCCAATGGCGAAGATGAACAGGCAACCCCAGCCTTCTGCATTCGACGGCATATAGCTGAAGCCGTCGCCAATGCGGTCGAACAGCTTGTGTGGACGCTTTTCCAACGGCTACTTTGCCTCAGCTGCCTCTTTCGCCGCCCGCTCGTACTTCAGGCAGTCGAGGATCTTTGCGCCTGCAAGGAACACCGCGCCGGTGCAGGCGAGGAACAGCATCCAGCCGCCATAGCCGGGGTACTGATCGAGATAGGCCGCGCCGCGGGTGGTTGCGCCAAGGGCGAGCGCATAGATAATCAGGAAGGCTTCCGCCCGGGTCTTGATGACAAACAACCTGGAAATCTTACGCAGCATCGCAAACCCTTATTTTCTTAACACACAGCAGTGCAAAGCGCGTGCCAACCACGCCAGTCTGCGGCTTGCAATGGTTAACCGGAGAGGGATTGTAAGGCATTCCGACACCCTTTGACAGGGTGATGCGATCAGGCGAGTTCGGTGAGGCCCAACAGGTCGAGCATCTGCGCGCGTGCCGTGCGGATCGTGGCTGCGAGGCTTTCGCTGCCGATATCGGCGGGGTTGATCTGTTCCGGCCAGAATTCGGCCACAACCTTCTCCATCGCCTCTGCCTTGGCATCGTCCAGCATGAAGCGCGGATCGACCGTGGCCGGGTCCGCCACCACGCGCAGGCGCAGGCAGGCCGGGCCGCCGCCATTGGCCATGGACTGGCGCACGTCCACCACCTTCACATGGCGTATCGGGCCATTGCCTGCCAGCATCTGCTGCAGCCAGTTCCACACCGGCTGGTTGTCCTGGCATTCGCTCGGCACCACCAGCGTCATCTCGCCCGATGGCGGTGTGAGCAGTTGTGCGTTGAAGAGGTAGGAGGTGATCGCATCGGCAAGGCTCACCGCATCGGCGGGCACTTCCACCCCCTGCGCACCGGGGCAGCGGGCGCGGATCGCGTCATAGGTGCCCGCAGGATCGGCAAAGGCGAGTTCGTGGGCGAACAGCACGCCCTCGTTCGCCACGGCCACCACGTCGTTGTGGAAGGCACCGGCCGCGATGGCATCGGGGTTCTGTTCCACCATCAGCACACGCGCGGGATCGAGGCCATGGCGCCGCGCCACGATGCGGCTGGCTTCGACATGCTGGCGTGCAGGGAAGCGGCCGCCGCTCTTGCCGTAAACGAAGACTTCCAGCCCCGGTTCGCCATGGGCGGGGGTGAGCCGCATGTGGTTCGCCGCGCCTTCATCGCCGAAACAGGGCGGCACCGGGCCGTGCACGGTGAAATGCTCCGCATTGCCGAAAGCGATCCGCAACTGCGCCAGCGTATCGGGCCATTCGTGGCTGCGGTGCGGCATGGTGACGAGGTTGGCGACCGAGAGGTGGCACTTGCCGTCCGCTGTATCGGGCGCGGGGCTGACGGTGGCGGCATTGGCCGTCCACATGCTCGAGGCAGACCACGCGCCGGCCACCAGCGCGGGATCGGCGCTGTCATCCGCCGCCAGCGCTTCCAGCCAGTTCGTGTCCGGACGGGGCAGCGGCAGCAGGAAGCCCTGCGCCAGCCCCGCACCCATGTTTCCGCGCATCTTGGCGATGCCCTGCAGGGCCGCCGCTCGCGGGTAAGAGGTGCCGCCGGCATTCTTGGTGGCGGCAAGGTTGCCGAGACTGAGGCCGGCATAATTGTGGCTCGGGCCGACAAGCCCGTCAAAATTGATCTCGACCAGTGTCACCGTGCGATGCTCCACACCATGTCGCCTTCACCCACGCCCAGCGCATCAGCGGCGCTGCTGTCAATCGCGATGCCATTGTCGCGCAGCTCGCGCGCACCATAGGAGCAGCGGAAGTCTGCCAGCCTGCCGGTGGCGATCAGCGCTTTCTCGCCCTTTTCGAGGTCCGTATCGAGGACCGGCAGATGCGCCGCATGCCTGATGCTGGCCACGTTGTCCGTGCGTGCCAGCATGGTCGGGCCACCGTCGAAGATGTCGACATAGCCTTCGTAGGAGAAGTTCTCGTTCTCCAGCATCCGCATGGCAGCGCGGCCATTGGGGTGGGGCAGGCCGATCACCCGGCGGGCCTCCTCGCTCAACAGCGCGGTATAGACCGGGTGCTTGGGCATCAGATCCGCGATGAACTGGTTGCCGTGGATGGCGTTGAACTCGTCCGCTTCCTGGAAACTCATGCCGAAGAACTTGCCGCCGATGGCATCCCAGAAGGGCGATCCGCCCTTGTCATCGATGATGCCGCGCAGTTCGGCCAGGATCCGGTCCCCGAAGCGCTCGCGGTGCGCGGCGATGAACAGGTAGCGGCTGCGCGCCAGCAACATGCCGAGGCCGCCCGCGCGCTCATTCGGGTGGAGGAACAGCCCGCCCACCTCGCTGCATCCGCCAAGATCATTGGTGAGGGTGAGCATTTCGGCGGTGACGGTTCGCTCCAGCTCGGTCGAATGCTGGGTCAGCGTGGTCAGGCGATAGGAATAGAACGGCCAGCTCTGGCCCACTTGCGTGAACAGCTGGCTGGTGCCGCGCACCGCGCCGGTCTCGGTGTTTTCGAGCACCATGACGAACAGTTCTTCGGTGAGGTCGAGGTCCTCGCCGTCGCGGGGAAAGCTGCTGCCCGCGCGCTCGAGCTTGGCAGTGAGCGACTTGCGATCGGGCGGCAGGTTGGTGAAGCCGCCACCGGTCAGCTTGGCCATTTCATACAGCGGTTGCAGGTCGTCCGTCCGCGCGGCGCGGATCACGAAAGTCAAAGCAGGTCCCCCTTGGCGAGGCGCGAAAGCAGCACTGCGGAGAGTGCGGCCCTTTCGCTCAAGGAAGGCACTCTCATGAATTCATCCGGAGAGTGAATGGAGCCGCCGCGCACGCCCATCGTGTCCACAACGGGCACCTGCCGGGCGGCGATGTTGTTGCCGTCGCACACGCCGCCGGTGGATTGCCAGCCGATTTCCTGCCCCAATGCTGCACCTGTATCGCGAACCAGATCGAACAGCTTCTGCGCCTTCGCGTCCACCGGCTTGGGCGGGCGGGTGATGCCGCCGTGGCAGTGGATCTGTACTTCATGCAGCTTTTCCAGAAGCTGCAGCAAATCCGTCAAATCCGATGAAAAAGCTTCTGCTGATTCAGTGGTCTTCGGGCGGATGTTGAAGCGCAGCACGGCGTGATTGGGCACCACGTTGTTGGCCGCGCCGCCATCGATTTTCGCCGGGTTTATCGGCAAGTCGCGATGCTGCATCTGCTTCAGGCGCACCGCGCAATCGGCTGCAGCGACAAGCGCATTGCGCCCGTCCTGCGGGTTGCGTCCGGCATGGGCAGACTTGCCGGTGAAGGTGATCGAGAAATTGCCGCTGCCGCCGCGCGCATGGGCCAGCGTGCCATCAGGCAGGGCAGAGGGTTCATAGGTGAGCGCGGCAAACTTGTCCGTAGCGAGCCGTTCGATCAGCGGTGCGGAGGACAGCGATCCGGTCTCCTCGTCCGAATTGATCATCACGTCATAGCCGCAATGGGCAGCTTCGTGCGTGGTCTCGAACAGGCGCAGCGCATCGAGGATCACCGCGATGCCGCCCTTCATGTCTGCCGTGCCGGGGCCGTTCAGTGTGTCATCGTCAAGCCAGCTGCAGGTCTGGAACGGGTGATCGGTTGCAAAGACCGTGTCCATGTGGCCGGTCAACAGGAAGCGGCGAGGGGCATCGGGGCGGACGCTGAGGACAAGGTGCTTGCCGTGCGGCTTGTCCACCTCGCGTCCGTCCGCATCCACGGCGGTAACGCGTGCCGGTTCTTCCAGCGACACGTCACCGGGCAGCGCGGCAAAGGCATCTGCCAGTTCGCCTGCCATCTGCTCCAGCCCGGCGAGGTTGCCGGTGCCCGAATTGATTGCCGCCCATCGCAATGTGCGATCAAGCATCCCCTGCTGGTCTGCGCCCTCTGCCAGCTTCCGTTCTTCTGCGGTAAGTTGTTTCATATGCAACTTGGTCTAGCTTACCATGCCGCGCTGTCAATCGTGCCGGCTTAACGCCGATCTAACAAATCGGGCGTATAACCGGATCAAGAACCGGGGACAGACGATGAGCTTTGCCGCCTTGCAGAAGGATCGCGTGGAACCGCGTGTGCGGGCGATGGTGCGTGCGCGCCTGCGTGATAGAGCGGGCGAGCGCGAGGTTTGCATCATCGACGTGTCCACCCGCGGCATCCTTGCCACCGGGGCGAGGCCCCCCAAACGCGCGGAGATTATCGAGATTTCGCTGTGCAACAATTTCCTCACCGGCGAAGTGAAATGGGCCAGCGAGCGGCGCTTCGGCATCGCCTTGCGCGAAAGGGTGAGCGTTGCCGCGATGGTGGAAGGCGGCAAGGGCAAGGTGCAGCTGGCGTCATCCGTTGGTCAGGCGCAGCGCAGGCAGGGATTGTGGCAGGCGCTGACCGACAACCCGCAGATGCTTGGCCGCGCGGTGCAGATGGGCGGAATGCTGCTGGTGATCCTCGCGGCCGGCTGGCTGGTGGCAGACCTTGTCGGCAGCAGCTTTGCGCCGATGCAGGATGCGGTTCTGGCGATGAACCAGAAGACAGCCGACTAAGGCTCAAGCGGGGCCGAGCAACTTCGCGATGCTGCAGAATTCCGCGACCGAAAGCGTCTCCGCACGGCGCGTCGGATCGATGCCAAGCTCGTCCAGAGTATCAACCGCGCCGGGAATGCTTTTCAGGCTCTGGCGCAGCATCTTGCGGCGCTGGCCGAATGCGGCTTCCGTGACTTGCGAAAGGCGTTTGGCGGAAATGCCTTCGGGGGCCGTGCCGGGCCTGACGTGGACGATGGCGCTCATCACCTTGGGCGGCGGGGTGAAGGCGCTGCGGTGGACCTTCATCGCCAGCTTTGCAGTGGAGCGCCACTGCGCCAGCACCGCGAGCCGCCCGAAGGCCGATCCGCCCGGCTGCGCGACGATGCGCTGCGCCACCTCCAGCTGGAACATCAGGGTGAGCGATGTCCATTGCGGTGGCCATTCCTCTCCATCCAGCCAGCGGGTGAACAGCGCGGTGCCGACATTGTAGGGCAGGTTGGCAACCACGGCGAAGGGTTCGCCCATCAGTTCGCTATGGTCGATGGCCATGGCATCGCCTTCGATCACCCGCAGCTGGCCGGGGAAGGCTTCTGACAGTTCGGCAAGTGCAGGCAGGCAGCGCCGGTCCATCTCTATGGCGGTGACGCGGGCACCGGCGCGAAGCAGGGCGCGGGTCAGGCCTCCGGGGCCGGGGCCCACTTCGAGCACGGCCTTGCCTTGCAAATCGCCGGGGATGGCAGCGATCCTGTCCAGCAATTGCTCGTCGAACAGGAAGTTCTGGCCCAGTGCCTTGGACGCGCTGAGGCCGTGCGCGGCAATCACCTCGCGCAATGGCGGCAGGCTCACAGCGATGCAGCCCTGTTTGCAGCGGCGATGGCGGCCATGCGGATCGCTTCGACCAGCGATTCCGGCCTGGCAATGCCGCCGCCCGCAATGTCGAAGGCTGTGCCGTGGTCGGGCGATGTGCGGACGATGGGCAGGCCCAACGTCATGTTCACGCCCTTGTCGAAATCCAGCGTCTTCAGCGGAACCAGCGCCTGATCGTGATACATCGCAACGGCGACGTCATAGGTGCCGCGCTTGTGCGGGGCGAACATGGTGTCTGCCGGATGCGGGCCGGTGGCGGCAATGCCTTCTGCCTGCAATTGCGCGATGGCGGGCGCAATGATCGTCTGCTCCTCACCCCCCATGCGGCCCTTTTCCCCTGCGTGGGGGTTGAGGCCTGCGAGGGCGAGGTGCGGCGCGTCGAGCGCAAAGTCGCGCTGCATCGCCTTGTGGATCACGCGGCAGCGGCGCAGGATCAGTTCCTGCGACAACAGGCTTGAGACTTCCGCCAGCGCGCAATGCACGGTCAGCGGCACGGCCCGCAGGTTGGGGCCGGCGAGCATCATCACCGCGTCCTCTTCCTCGATCCCGCTGGCGTGGGCGACGAATTCTGTCTGGCCGGGGAATGCAAAGCCCACTGCGGCGAGTTCGGACTTGGACACGGGCGCTGTCACCATGCCACTGGCCGCGCCGGTCAGCGCCAGCGAGGCGGCCATTTCCAGCGAATGCAGCGCCAGCCGCGCGCCTTCTGGTGAAGGTTCGCCGGGGCGGAAACGGCCATCACCGCCTTCGGCCAGCACGGGCAGCGCCTCGCCGAACATCGCTGCGGCATCCTGTGGTGCCTCGATCGTCTCCCCCGGCAAGTCCAGCCCGCGAGACTTCGCTGCGGACTGCAGGACATTCGCCCCGCCGACCACGAAGAAAGGCGGCAGGCCAAGCTCCTCGCGCTGCGTCCATGCCAGCGCGATCAGTTCCGGACCCACGCCCGCCGGGTCCCCCAGCGAAATGGCGAGGGGCGCGATGGCGGGCGTGGTGCTCATCCGTGGATCAGTTGTATTCGATAACCGCGTCGCGGCGCAGGTCACGCAGGTAACGCTGGGCGCGGCGGTTGATCCGCTCGTTTTCCAGCGAGTTCATGATGTCATCGAAGCTGGGGCCGCCCACGCGCTGCGGATCGTCCCGGCCGCACAGCATCAGCACGCGCACACCCTGCTGCAGATCGCCAAACGGCGGGGTTGCCTGGCCGACGTTGAGCTGCAGCATGATACTCTGCAGCGCTTCGGGCAGGGCGCGCACGGCGATCTCGTCATTTTCCACCACGACTGCGCCGATTGCCCCAGCCTTTTCGTCCACATCGCCGCAGCCGTTCATGCCCTGCACGGTGGCGGCGAACTGTTCGGCCTTCAGCTGGGCTTCGCTTTCCGGCGTGCCGGGCGCAAAATCGAGCGAGATCTGCTTGAGGCTGAGCAGCGCATCGCGCGGATCGGGCATGCCGATCTGGCGACGGTCAATCAGCAGCAGCATCGAAAAGCCGCCGGGGATTTCGATCGGGCCGACCAGCTGGCCGGGTTCCATCTGTTGCACGGCGTTTTCCAGCGTGGGGCTTTGCAGCTGAGCCAGTTGCAGCCAGCCAAGGTCACCACCCTGCGCGGCAGAGGAGGCGTCCGAATACTGGCGGGCATAGGCCACGAAGCTGCCACCCTGGCGCAATTGCTGCACGATCTGGTTGGCGTTGGCGAGCACGGCTTCACGCGTGTTGGGCGTGGCTTCCATGAAGATTTCCGCCACGCGATATTCGTATTGGCCCTGCGTTGCTTCAAGGCGCGCGAGCACTTCGTTCACCTCTTCGGAGGAGATGTTCACGAAGGGCGCAACATTGCGGCGCAGCAGGCGATCCCACGCCAGCTCGCCCTGGATCTGGCGCTTCAGCGTGCGCGGCGAAGAACCGATGGTTTCCAGATATTCGGCCATCTGTTCGGGGCCGCGGTCAAACCGTTCGGCGGCAAAGCGGTTGTAGGCGTCGTCCACCTCCTCTGCCGTCACCGTCATTTCCAGCGCGGCGGCTTCCTGAACCTGCAGCGTCTCGTCGATGAGGTTGCGCAGCACCTGCATCCGCAGGCGGTCCATTTCCTCCGGCGGAACGGCGGTTTCATTGGCAGCGACGATCAGCGCCACGCGGTGCTCCACATCGGTGCCGGTAATGATATTGCCGTTGACCCGCGCGGTTGCCCGGCGCTGGTTGGGATCGGCATTGCCGATGAAACTGAAGTCCTCGGGGATATTGAAGCCGTCACTTTGCGCGTTGAGCGCAGGCGCGCCAAGCGTTGCCAGCGTAGCGGTGGCAGCCAGGATTCCGAGGGCTTTTGCAAACCGGTTCACGTGTACTTGTATCCTCGTTTTCAGCGCTGGTTGCGCCTGTTTACGGTGGCAGCCTTTGGGTAACCGAGGCTTAACCGAAGCTGAGTGGGCGCCTGATAGCCCCTTTGGCCGCTCATGCCAATGCGCGCAGGAACGCCATCACCGGAAGCCAAGATTGCGCAGCGAGAAGTAGAAACGGAAGGAATTTCCGCGCTTGGCGTCTGCCAGCTGGATATAGTCGCGACGCCAGGTGAAGCCCATTTCAAGGCAATCATCCGAATAGGCGACGCCAAGACGGGTGCGCAGCGGCTTGAACCCGTCTGCGGTGAAGGTGGGGTCTTCCGCGCGGTCCGTCAGGTTGACCACGGCAGAACCGAAGACGGACCAGTATCCGGCAAAGGCGATGCGGCCTGCTGCGCGCAGTTCCTCCCGGTCACGCAAATCCTCGAAAGACAGGTCCACATCCCGGTTGAGGCGCAGATAGCCCAGTTCGAGATAGGTCCGGTCAATGCCGATCGTCGCGTCGATCTCGTTGCGGCGCACGGCAAGGTTGTCCTTGTCCAGCCGGAAACGGTGGGTGAACTTGAGGAAATCGCGATAGCGCACGGTGGTGCGGCCTACGAAGTCCGACCATTGCTCGTTCAGGCCAGTGCCATCGGGGAACAGCGTGTTCTGGTCATTCAGGCGATAGGACTGGCCGATGGTCGTCTCCAGCCGCCAGTCGGGAATGGTCGCCTGCCAGTCCACGCCGTAGGTAACGCGCGCGCCTTCCTCCACCCGGTCATAGCCGGGGAAGCGGTTGAGCGCGAAGAGGTTGGAATCCTCAAGATCGATGGCGCGCGCATCCTCGTTGGGAATGTCGAGGTTGCGGATATCGGGCGTGGCCCCGAACTGCACGCGTGGGGTCAGGATCTGCGATCCGCCCATGAATTCGCCGATGAAGGGCCACTTGATGTCCAGCGCACCAATCGCCACACCGCGCGTCTGCCAGCCCGGCTGGCCGCGATAGCTGGCGGTGGTGGTCAGCAGGTTCTCGCCCGAATGATAGACATCGCCGCGCACAAGGCCGGTCAGCGTGACTTCCTGCCCCATCGGGGTGATGCGGCGCATGTCCCAGTGCGCGCGGGCAAAGGCGCGCTGTGTGTCCTGCCCTTCGGCACGCGTGATGGCCAACGTGTTGGCCTGCATTTCAATTTGTCCGCCGGCAACAGGGTCCTGCAGCCGGTAACGGTAATCCAGCAGCGGCAGCGCCAGCGGCACCTGCCCCTGATCCTGCTGCATCAGCAGCGCCTGCGTGGCCCAGCCGGACAGCGAAAGGTAGCTGTTGTCGTCGATCCGCTCGATATTCACCGTGGAGCGCAGGCGATCCTCGCGGCTGATGTCATAGCGGCGCAGGAAGGTGCGGTCGCTGGAATAGCGCAGCGATCCGGTGACGCTCCAGTTCGGGTCCAGCTGGTAGCGGCCATTGGCGACAATATAGCCGCGGATCGCATCCTTGCTGGTGGGCACGGTGGAATTGAGCGGCAGTCGCGTGGAATAGGTGGCGTAGCCCGTCACCTGGAATGCGCCGTGTTCGTTCAGCTGGCGATATTGCGCGCTGACCATCGGCGCGGCTTCCGAATAGACATAGCCGGTCAGCAGCAGGTCGCGGTTGTCGGCAATGCGCCAGTAATAGCCGTCGGTCAGTTCAAAGCCGTTTGACGCGGTCAGCCCGATGTCGGGGATCAGCACGCCCGACTTGGCGCTGCCGTCAGCGCGAATAGTGAGGCCAGGCAATGGCAGGATGCGCGCGCCGAACAGTTCCAGATATGCGCCGACGAAGCGGATATCCTGCGTCCCGGCATCATAGAGCACGCGCTCTGCCGTAACCCGCCAGCTGGGGCTTTTGGGGCAACCTTCGGCATCGACCACCGCGCAAGAGGAATACACCGCCTTGTCGAGGATGATGTTGCCGTTGTCATCGCGCTCGGCGAGGTCAGCGGCCAGCCTGCCGCCCTGGCGGAAGGCCAGCAGCATGTTGGCCATGGTTCCGGCCTTCAACTCGTCCGTCAGCGTCAGCTCTTCGGTGTAGAGCTGGTTGCCGTCTTCATCGAGGAAGCGGATATTGCCCTCGGCCACGATCTCGCCGGTCATCCGGTTCCAGACGATGCGTTCCGCCCTAAAGGACTGGTCACCTGACCGGGCGAGCACATTGCCCGATGCTGTGACCACGTCATTCTCGCTGTCATAGCGCAGTTCGTCCGCCTCGAAGGCAACGCTGCGCATTTCCGATTCGCCGTTGCTGGCTGTCGCCGCCACATCTTCAGCCGGGTCCTGCTGCGCCATCGCGGCGTGCGGCAGGGCGAGCGCAGCCACCGCCAAGGCGGCGGCGGAGGCGTGCGGCACAAGCACAAGGACATCGGGCAAGCGGCGGTTCAATGCTTGCTGCAAAGGCGAAGGGGCCGGGAGCATGGCTTGCCTATCGCACCGCCCGCGCTTAACTGCAACGGCATCGATTGCGGGCGGTGAATTTGCTGCCCGCGCATTACGGCGCGTGCCCCCTTTTATCGCGCGCCGGTTCAATCCGGATCCATGTGGAGAAAGCATGAATATCACTTTCACCGATACCGCCCCCCAGTCCCCCAGCCTGGTTGCGCGCCTCGTGCAGCAGGACAAGCTGCCCGCAAACCTTCCCGTGGCCATGCTTGAAGGCGCGGAAAGCTCACGCTTTTCCGGCAAGACCGGGCAGGTGTTCGAAAGCTTCGTGGAGCAGGATGGCCGCGTGGTGCGCCTGGCACTCGCCGGATATGGCAAGGGCGATGCCGAGGGCAAGGCAGCAAGCCTCGAGCGGGCCGGTGCAGCGCTCGCCGCGAAATATCTGACCTCGGGCGAAACAACGCTGGTGCTGGACGTGACCGGCGCAGGCCTTTCGGCTGACGAAACCGCCTCCGTGCTGCTGGGTCTGCGGCTGCGCAGCTGGCGCTGGGATGCCTATCGCACCAAGCTGAAGGAAGAACAGAAGCGCAGTCTCGAAGCCGTTACCGTGGTCGGTTCAGCGTCGGGTAGTGCTGCCGCGTGGGACGAACAGGCCGCCGTGGCAACGGGCGTGGAGTTCACCCGCGAGCTGGTGGCAGAGCCTGCCAATGTGATCTATCCGCAAAGCTTCGTCGAGCGTTGCCACAAGCGCTTTGAAGGGCTCGGTGCGGAAATCTCCGTCCTCGATGAAGACGAGATGCGCGAACTGGGCATGGGCGCGCTGCTGGGCGTGAGCCAGGGCTCGACCCGCGAGGGCAAGCTGCTGGTCATCAAGTGGATGGGCGGCAAAGCGAGCGACAAGCCCACCGTGTTCGTGGGCAAGGGCGTCACCTTCGATACTGGCGGCATCTCGATCAAGCCTGCTGCCGGCATGGAAGACATGAAGTGGGACATGGGCGGCGCAGGCGCCGTGGCTGGTGCGATGCTGGCGCTGGCAGGCCGCAAGGCGAAGGCGAACGTGATCGGCGCGTGCGGCCTTGTCGAGAACATGCCTGACGGCAATGCCCAGCGCCCCGGCGATATCGTCACCACCATGTCCGGCCAGACGGTGGAAGTGATCAATACCGACGCGGAAGGTCGCCTCGTACTGTGCGATGCGCTCACCTATGTGCAGCGCGAATTCAAGCCCAAGACCGTGGTTGACCTCGCCACGCTGACCGGCGCGATGATGATCGCGCTGGGCATGGAGCACGGCGGCGTGTTCTCGAACAGCGATGACCTTGCCGACAAGCTCCTCGCCTCGGGCAAGCAGAGCGGCGACAAGCTGTGGCGCTTCCCGCTTGGCCCGGCCTACGACAAGCTGATCGACAGCCCGATTGCCGACATGAAGAACGTCGGCCCGCGCTGGGGCGGATCAATCACCGCGGCGCAGTTCCTGCAGCGTTATATCGAGGAAGGCGTCGACTGGGCGCATTGCGACATCGCCGGCATGGTCTGGGCCGACAAGCCCGGGGCCACGTGGGACAAGGGCGCAACGGGCTTCGGCGCGCGTCTGATCGACACCTTCGTTCGCGAGAATTGCGAATAGGGAGCAACTGCGGCCGTGCCGAAAATGCGGAAGAAGTCCGACTTGCCGAGCAAGATCTGCGCGGCATGTGGCCTTCCGTTCACCTGGCGCAAGAAGTGGGAGCGGGACTGGGATAATGTGCGTTATTGTTCCGACCGCTGCCGCAAGGGCGGTAAGTCATGAGATTGGGCTTTTATCTCTGCGGCTCACAGCCCGTTGAGCGTGTCCTGCCGTTGATCGCCCGCGCGGCGACCAATGGCGGGCAGCGCTTGCTGGTGGTGGCAGAAGATCAAGCCGTGCGCGACACGCTCGACAAGGCGCTGTGGGAGGTGTTTCCGGCCGAATTCCTAGCCCACGGGCAGGCAGGCGGTACGCATGATGCGCGCCAGCCCATCCTGCTGTCTGCCGATTGCGCGGCTGCCAATGGCGCGAAGCTGCTCGCGCTGGCAGACGGGCGATGGCGCGAGAAAGCCGAAGGCTTCGAACGCGTGCTGCTGTTTTTCGATGACGAAGGCCGCGCCGCCGCTCGCCAGACGTGGAAGCAGTTCGACAATCGCGAGGATGTGGAGCGCGAGTTCCACGAGCTCGAAGTTGGCAAATGGGTGCAACGCGCCTGACACTTGCGCTTGGGTTGCCGCGCCCTAATGTCCGCTTTCCAACGAGGGAGACATATCCATGCGCAAGATTCTTGGGGTGAGTGCGGCACTTGTCCTGCTATCCGCCTGCGGCGGCCCGGATGCCGAAGGAACCATCGAAACCGACGAGGGCGATGTCGAATATTCGGCAGACGTTGACGGCGATGACGTCACCATCGACATGACCGGGCCTGATGGCGAAACGGTTTCCGTGCGCAGCGGCGCTGAGGCTAGCGGCGATTTGCCTGCAGGCTTCTCTGTCTATCCCGATGCCACTGTCGTCACCTCCACCAATGTGAACACGCCCGATGGCGGCGGCACGGTGATCGTGATGACGACCGATGCCACTCCGGCAGAAGTGGTCGCCTACTATCGCGAACAGGCCGAGGCTGCGGGCGTCACCATCGCCAGTGAGGCGACCATGAACGGCATGATGCTGATCGGCGGCGAGGGTGAAGACGGCACCGCCTTCAGCGCCAGCGCATCGCCCGGCGGTGACGGGCAGACCAGCATCCAGCTTTCGGTGGGCAAGGGTTTCTAGTTCCCGGCAGGTGTGACGGCATGTTCCGCGCGCTCTTGCCCAAATGGGGCAGGGGCGCTAGGGGCGCGCGCGACTGCTGGCCGCAATGCGGTAAGCCGCAGGATCACACATAAGAACCATCTTGAAGGAACACCCCATGGCGGTCACCCGCACATTCTCGATCATCAAGCCCGATGCCACCCGCCGCGACCTGACCGGTGCGGTCACCAAGATGCTGGAAGAAGCCGGCCTGCGCGTCGTCGCTTCCAAGCGTATCCACATGACCCGCGAACAGGCCGAAGGCTTCTATGCCGTTCACAAGGAACGCCCCTTCTTCGGCGAACTGGTGGATTTCATGATGAGCGGCCCGGTTGTGGTGCAGGTGCTCGAAGGTGAAGACGCCGTGAAGCGCAACCGCGACATCATGGGCGCCACCAACCCGGCAGACGCTGCCGAAGGCACTATCCGCAAGACCCACGCCGAATCGATCGAAGCCAACACGGTCCACGGTTCGGACAGTGACGAGAACGCCGCGATCGAAATCGCCTTTTTCTTCAACGAAGACGAAATCGTCGGCTAAGCCATTTCGCTCAACGCGAATTTCCAAAACCCCGTCGGGCTTCTGCTCGGCGGGGTTTTTGATTGCGCGCAAGGAGGGATCGAAGCGAATCGCCTAGCGTTGTGGAAACGGTCAATCGAAAGGATCAGACATGTCCCACACGCCGCATGAACTCGCTGACGAATTTCCGCAGGATGGCGCAGTGCTCCACAAGCTGAAGATGGAAGACAGGCACTTCGCGAAGCTGGCGGACAATTATCGCGAGGTGAACCGCGAGATGCATCGCATCGAAAGCGAGATCGAGAATACCTCTGACGAATATGCCGAAACGCTGAAGAAGAAGCGGCTGGCACTGGTGGACGAGATCGGCGCGATCATCGCCAAGGCGAAGGCTTCGGCCTGATCTCTGCCTCAGCCACGCAAGTGGATCAAGATCACGCGTCTGCCGCCAGAGTGCTGTAGCTCTGGCGGTGGCCGTGGTGCGGTGAGCGCTTGGCCCTGCCTTGCTCGGCGCGCAAGGCGGCAAGGGCTGCATCGGTCAGGTTCAGGCCCAGTTCGCGATAAACGCGGGTGATCTGCGCCTCCCAGTCTTCGCCAAGCTCGCTGAATTCCACTTCCGACACCCGGCCATCGAAGCTGGCCAGGGCGGCCTCCACGCGCTGTTCGCGCAAGGCCAGCTTGCGCTGCCATTCCTGTTCCAGGGCATCCAGTTCCACACTGTCGCTCTGATAGGCCATCTGGCACGAGACGACCGAAATGGTGCTGGCTAGCACCTCGTCCCGGCAGCGGCGGGTGACGACCACGCGCGCATCGGGGAAGCGGTCCAGCAGCGCGGCAAGGTCCTCGGCATATTGCGGGCACTTGAGCACGCGGGGCAGGGCGGCATTGCGCATCATCGCTGCATCGGTGCGCAGCATCCGCTCGAACTCGCGATAGACAGGCGCCGGATCGAGGCCCTCGCTGAAGGCGACGTAAGAGGGGATGCGGTACTGCGCTTCCAGCGCCGCGGGCGACAGGGCGTGGGCGAGCCACGGCAGTTCCTCGTCAACGCGGGTGGCGCCGAAGGGGTGCATGTTGTCGATCCATGGGTTGATCTTGCGCGCCACGGACAGGCCCAGCCAAGTCTTCAGCGGGCGCAAATCTGGGAAGGACCTCACCGGGTTCATCGCGTGATAGAGGCAGGTTCCCGCATGGCCGGGGTCTGCCGCCAGCAAACGGTGCATCCGCGTGGTGCCCGCGCGCATCTGGCCCACGACGATGATCGGCGGCACGATCGGCGTTTGCTCTATCCCCGGCCTGTGCCGCCATTCCCGACCCAGAGCATGGCGCACGCGGATCGCCGTGGTGATCTGGCCATAAGCCATGGTGTGGCCCAGCGCGTTGAGGTCTGCCTCTTCACGCAAGCTCTTGCACAGCACCGCCAGCCGCTCGCGAAAATCGGCCACGTCCTGCGCGCTGCGGCTGAAAGCCTCGTCTTCCTCGAAATAGCCACGCGAACCGATGCGCCACAGCGCGTTTACCTCAAGCGGCGGCTGGGCGTGCAGCCCCTTGTCCCAGATCGCCGCAATCGCCTTGTCTGCCAGCACCGCCGAACGCGAACGGGCAAGCAGGTGGGGGCGGTGCGGGGTACTGGCCATAATCAGAACTGATCGGCGATATTGTGCAGCTTGGTCAAGCGCTTGGGTGCCACAGATGCCCAGCTGCGGGCCAGCCACTGCTCGACATGCGCCCAGTCGACATCGGGCCGGTTGAGGATGATGCCGACCCATCCGCTCGCCCCGTAATAGGCGGGCTTGTAATAGGTTTCGGGGGCCTGTTCGATCAGCGAGAGCAGCTCGTCCTGCCCGCTTGTCTTCACCAGCAGGCCGATATGCGGCTCGCCGTGGTGGAACTGCGAGAGATAGGCAAAGAACTTGCCGCTCTTGCCGCCGGTGCGCCAGCCGGGCGCGCCGTGGCTTTCGCGTGCCTCCACTTCGGGCAGGGCAAGCGCGCGGCTTGATACCTGCTCCAGCAGCCAGTCCGCCCGGTTATGCCGCCCGACATAGTCTGCAAACATGCGCGGGTAGAGCTGGTATTCCGCCAGGATCACGCGCTTGCCCAGGCTCTCGCCCGTGTCCGTCGGCAGGATCGCCACCGGCATCTGTCCCAGCAACGGCCCGCCATCGAGTTCAGGCGTGACGATATGCACCGAACAGCCGCCGAACTTCTCGCCAGCGTCAATCGCGCGCTGGTGGGTGTCGAGGCCCTTGTATTTGGGCAGCAGCGAGGGGTGGGTGTTGACCATGCGGCCCGCCCAGCCTTCCACAAATCCCGCGGTGAGGATGCGCATGTATCCGCACAGCGCGAGATATTCCGCGCCGCTTTCGCGCAAGGCGGCATCCATGATCGCCTCATGCTCCTCGCGGTTCATGCCCTTGTGGTCATGCGCGAAGGTGGCGATGCCTTCGGACGCCGCAATCTTGAGCCCCGGCGCATCGGGCACGTTCGATGCCACCAGCACGATCTCATAGGGGCAGTCAGGCAGCTTGGAGGCGAACAGCAAGGCAGACATGGTGGTGCCATTGCCCGAAAGCAGGCAGGCCACCTTCGCCTTCCTGTTATGCATTATGCGTGGCTTCCCAGTCTGCCTTGGCGGACCATGTGCCGGCAGAACCCCTGACCGTGCAGCCTTTCGCTCCTTCGACGATTTCGCCGATGCGGAACACGCTTTCGCCAGCTGCTTCAAGATCGGCCGTAACGCTAGCGACATTGTCCGCCGTCACCGCCAGCAACATGCCGATGCCGGTGTTGAAGGTGCGCGCCATTTCGCCCGGCTCGATATTGCCCTGCGCCTGCAGGAAAGCCATCAGGCGCGGCAGTTCCCAGCTGTCTGCATCGACAACGGCATGCGCGCCATCAGGCAGCACGCGTGGCACGTTTTCAAGGAGGCCGCCGCCGGTGATGTGGGCCAGCGCATCGATCTTGCCCGCGCGGATCACCGGCAGAAGGCTCTTCACGTAAATGCGCGTCGGCTCGATCAGTGTGTCCACCAGCAGGCGTTCCTGATGGAACAGGGCAGGGCTTTCCATCTTCCAGCCCTTGTCCGCCGCGAGGCGACGCACGAGCGAATAGCCGTTGGAATGCACGCCGGAGCTGGCAAGGCCGATCAGCACGTGGCCGGGCGCAACCTTCTCGCCCGTCAGCTGCTCGCCGCGCTCCACCGCGCCGACGCAGAAACCGGCAAGGTCATAATCGCCCGCGGCATACATGCCCGGCATTTCCGCCGTTTCGCCGCCGATCAGTGCGCAGCCAGCCATCTTGCAGCCTTCTGCAATGCCCGCGATCACCCGTTCGGCCACGCCGTTGTCCAGCTTGCCGGTGGCGAAATAGTCGAGGAAGAACAGCGGCTCTGCGCCTTGCACGATCAGATCGTTCACGCACATTGCGACAAGATCGATGCCGATGCGGTCGTGCCGGTCATGATCGATGGCGAGTTTGACCTTGGTGCCCACGCCATCATTGCCCGCCACCAGCAGCGGATCCCTGTAGCCTGCAGCCTTCAGATCGAAGAAGCCGCCGAAGCCGCCGATTTCGCCATCCGCGCCGGGGCGCATGGTGGCTTTCACCAGCGGCCCGATGGCCTTGACCAGCTTGTTGCCGGCATCGATCGAGACCCCGGCCTGTTCGTATGTGTAAGAGGGTGTGTTTGAAGACATGTACCTGCCTTTAGACTTTCCGGCTTGGATTTCCACTCGCCTTTGGGCAAAAGGGCCGCGATTTCCCCGATGAGTATCCCGGTCGCCTCTTCTCCCATGCAATCGCAACGCCTCATGCTGCTGGCCATCGCGCCCGTATTGCTGCTTGTCGCGGCAGGTGCGGCGCTGTTTGCGCAGGTTTCCGGCGAGCGCGGGATCATGCCCGTGGCCAGTTCCACCGATATCGAAGTGCGCGGTATCGAGGTGGATGTGCATGGCGACAATGCGCAGGATGCCCGTGAAAAGGGCTGGCGCGAGGCGCAGCGCATCGCCTGGGAACGTCTCGACGGGCCCGATATCCCCGATTCGCGCTTGCAGAGCTTCGTGGCCGCCATAGTGGTGGAGGAAGAGCAGATCGGCCCGCGCCGCTATGTCGCAAGGCTGGGCGTGATCTTTGACCGGCTGCGGGCCGGCAGCCTGCTGGGCGGCGGCGGTGCGCAAGCGCGCTCTGCCCCCATGCTCACCCTGCCGGTGATGATCAGCGGCGGGACGGACACGATGTTCGAATACCGCAATGAATGGCAGCGCACCTGGGCGGAATACCAGTTTGGCTCCTCCACCATCGATTATGTGCGCCCCTCCGGCGCTGGCGGCGAATCGCTGCTGCTGACCTATGGCCAGACCGGCCGCCGCAGCCGTGCGTGGTGGAATACCGTGCTCGACCAGTTCAGCGCGGCAGACGTGCTGGTGCCCATCGCGCGGCTGGAATACCAGTGGCCGGGCGGCCCGGTCGAAGGCCAGTTCACTGCTCGCTACGGTCCGGACAACCGCTTGCTCGCCCGCTTCAACATGCGCGCCGAGAACGCGGAAGAAGTGGACGCGATGCTGGTGCGCGCGGTCACGCGGTTTGACGAGATCTTCCGGCGCGCGCTGGCCAATGGAAAGCTGCGGCCCGACCCGACGCTGACGCTCGACATGGTGGAACTGAGCGACGAGATCCGCGCCCTGCTGGAAGCGGCAGAGGCAGGCGAGGCGGCGACAGACGATGGCGGCAATCCCGTAATCATCGCGCAGCCGGTGATCGACGGTGCGCCGGCGCAAGTGCCGGTCATCACCTCGATCACGGTGCAGGCCGCTACGCCTGATCCGCGCAGCTTCGATGGCGCCTTGAGTGGCATTCGTGGCACCTCGGGCGTCCGCTCGCTGGCTGTCACCAGCACCGCGATTGGCGGCACTTCGGTTATCCGCGTGGACTTTGCTGGCAGCATTGCGGAGCTTGCCGCCGCGCTGCGCGCCAATGGCTGGACCGTCACAGAGGGCGCCAACGCGCTTGCCATTTCGCGCTGATCGGGCGCAAAACCCGCTTCCATGTCATCGCCTGATGCCCCGTCGCAGATTGCCCTGCCGCTGAAAGCCGGATCGCGCGGCCCGTCGCGCATCGTGTTGGGCGAGGGCAATGCGCATGTGGCAGAGGCGCTCTCGGCCCCGCAGAACTGGCCGTTCCGCACTGCCGTTCTCACCGGCCCGCCGCGTTCCGGCAAGTCGCTTTTTGCCCGCTGGTTTGCCGCTTCGGGCGCAGGCGATGCGCTGGATGATGTGCAGGATATGCCCGAAGACGAGGTGTTCCATCGCTGGAACCGCGCGCAGGAAAGCGGCACGCCGCTGCTGGTAGTGGGCGTGGAACCGCCGTGGGAGATCACCCTGCCGGACCTGAGATCGCGGATGGGCGCTGCTCTGCCGCTGGAAATCGGCCCGCCGGATGATGTGATGGCTGGCGAATTGCTGATGTCGCTTGCTGAAGAGCACGGCCTTGCGCTGGGGCCGGATGCGGCGGAATATCTCGTTCCGCGCGCCTCCCGCTCGCAGCAGGCGATTGAAAAGCTGGTGGAAATGATTGACCGCTTGAGCCTCGAAAGAAAATCCCCACCTACGCTGGGTATCTGGAGGGCTGCGCTTGAAGCGGTGCAGGGGCCTGACGGGCCTCGCTTGCTTTGAGACAGGTTTTGGTGGAAAACTGAATAGACGATGTTCGAACGCTTGATCAGCTATCTGGACTCCATCCGTGCGCGTGACCCTGCGCCGCGCTCGCGCTGGGAGATTCTGCTTTATCCGGGTGTATGGGCGCTGGCCTATCACCGGCTGGCGCACTGGCTGTTCGAGGCGGACCTGTTCTTCCTTGCCCGGCTGGTGAACCATTTCAGCCGCTGGATGACCGCGATCGACATCCATCCCGGTGCGACCATCGGCAAGAACTTCTTCATCGACCACGGCTTTACCGTGATCGGCGAGACGGCCGAGATCGGTGACAATGTCACCATCTACCAATGTGTTACGCTGGGCGGCACCAACCCCACCAGCGGTGAGGGCGGCAAGCGCCATCCGACGCTGTGCGACAACGTGATCATCGGATCCGGCGCGCAGGTGATCGGCCCCATCACCGTGGGCGAACGTGCCCGAGTTGGTGCCAATGCCGTGGTGACCGACGATGTGCCTGAGGGTGCGACCATGATCGGCCTGAAGGCCCGTTCAACGCTGGTGCCGGCAGAGACATGGCTGCGCGAATTCATCCCCTATGGCACGCCGTGTGACGAGCCATGCGAGCCGGATGTTACCCGCGTGGAAGTGCTGGAGAAGGAACTGGCCGCGCTGCGCGCCGAAATGCAGGCACTGCGCACCCAGCAGCAGCAATTGCCGCTGGGCGATCCGCTGCCACCGCGCAAGAGCGGCACGGATAGCTGATGAAGGCGGTATCGGGCGGCCCCAATATCGTCCCCTTTCCCGGCCAGCGCCCGCCTGAACAGGTGGGCTTCGAACGGCAGGAACTTGCGCGCATCCTCGATCTCTATGGCCGCATGGTGGCCGCTGGCGAATGGCGCGATTACGCGATGGATTTCACCAGGGAATATGCTGCCTTCGCTGCCTTCCGGCGCACCGCGGACGTGCCGCAGATGCGGCTGGAAAAGCGCCCGGCGCTGCGCAACCGGCAAGGTATGTGGTCATTGTTTGGCGAGCACGGCCAGGTGCTGAAGCGCGGGCACGAGCTTTCCAACGTGCTGGCGCCAGTAGAACGCAGGCTGGTGAAGTCGGTCGACGGAGACTGAGGCGAACGCCTTACTCGAATACGGTCGCCAAATTCATGCCTTGCCGCTGGGCATCGGTGATCGCGCGGATGATCTTCAGCAATAGCCATGCCGATCCTGCCATCAGCAGATAGGCCGCGATGTTGAGGCCGGTGTCAGCCGCTGGCGGCGTCGTTACCCACACGCCGGGAAGGGCGTTGATCGCGAATGTGAGCGAGGTGAAGGCGAGGATCAGCCCGCCCACGATGTAGCAGGCCCACCAGCTGGTGATGGCATCCACCGATGCATCCTGGTTCCACACGTCTTCGCCGTGGCTGCGGTTGTAGAGCGCGCGCATGGTGAGGAAGGGCATGAACAGGCTGATGATCGGGATGATCCAGCACACTACCGCCCATGCCGGCGAATATTTAAGGTCTTCCATCCCCGCATCGCGCAGGTTCGCATTGGCGCGATAAATCCACGCCAGCACCGCGATACCTGTGAGGAGGTAGAGCACGTAGAACAGCAGGTTAGCCATCGCGATCAGCCCGTACAGCACGGGTGAGGGGAAGCCGCCGCTGATATGGCCCACGAACAGCAGGGTGTAGAGCGCCACCACCAGTATGATCGAAATTAGCGTTGCCCAGATGCCGATGCTGGGGATTTTCGCCACGGTTTCCAGCGCTGAAATTCCGGCAGAAAGCCCCGCCATGATCGATCCCCCCAAGGGCGTGATGCCCTGAAAAGATTTCAAACAGAAAACACAGCGATTGCAAGAGGGTGCGGCGCGGTTATGCGCTCTCTTGTCAAAGCTGTGCCAGCGCGGGAACCAGTTCGTCGAAATGGTGCAGCAGCACGTCCCCGCCAAGCTGTTCGGGCGGCACGTCGTGATAGCCGAAACTGAACGCAGCCACGGCCACATTGGCGTTGCGCGCGGCCTTCACGTCAAAGGTCGAATCGCCGACCATGGCAAAGCGCCCGCCGCCGCAACGGGCGATGGTCTCGTGGATCATGTCAGGCGCTGGCTTGGCCCGTTCCCGGCCCAGAGTATCGCCGCCCATGATGCTGGCGAAACGCTCCGTCATGCCCAGTTCGCTGATCAGCTTGCGCGCCAGGTCTTCCGCCTTGTTGGTCACCACCGCCAGCATGCAGCCGTGCGCGGCAAGTTCCTCCAGCGCGGCAAGGCACCCGTCATAGGGCAGGGTGTTGGCCGCGATCTTGGCGGTATAGTGATCGAGCAGCGCATCATGCAGCGCCTCGAAATCGGCATCGCCCACCGGCCCGCCGGTCACTTCCAGCGCGCGTTCCAGCATCCGCCTTGCGCCGCCGCCGATCAGCGAGCGGGTGGTGTCGAGCGAGACAGGCTCGCGCCCGGCCTCCACCAGCGCATGGTTCACGGCAGGGCACAGGTCGAGCGCGGAATCCACCAGCGTGCCATCAAGGTCGAAACCGACGATGCGAAAGGGAAATGTGGTCATGTTCGGGCGCTGTGGCGCAGCGTGGTGGAAACCGCAATGATTTGGTGGCATGGCTGCGCGCATGATGGATGCCGAAAGACCTGTCGCCGCTGTTGTCCTTGCCGCTGGCAAGGGCACGAGGATGAAGAGCCAGCGCCACAAGGTGCTGCATGAGATCGGCGGCAAGCCGATGATCGATCACCTGCTGGGCGAGGTCGAGAGACTGGGTGCTGAACGCACTGTCGTGGTCGTGGGCGAGGGGCGCGAGCAGGTGGAAAGCCACCTTGCGGGCCGCGCGTTGTTCGCGGTGCAGGACAGGCAGTTGGGCACCGGCCACGCGGTGATGCAGGCGAAGGACGCGCTTGAAGGCTTTGTCGGCGATGTGCTGGTGATGTTCGGCGATGTGCCCTTCGTGCGCGCCGAGACCATGTTGGCCATGCTCGAACGGCTGCACCAGGACGATGCGCCTGCCGCCGTGGTGTTGGGCTTCAAGCCGTGGGACGCGCTGCAATATGGCCGCGTGATCGCCGAGGATGGCCGCATCGTGAAAATGGTCGAGTTCAAGGACGCGACCGAGGAAGAACGCGCTTGCACCCTGTGCAATTCGGGCCTGATGGCGGTGCGCAGTGACATATTGTTCAACCTTCTGGGCGAAGTGAAGAACGACAATGCGCAAGGCGAGTTCTACCTGCCCGATATCGTGAATGTCGCCATTGCAGCAGACGTGCCCACCGCCGTGGTGGTAACCCGAGATGCGGACGAGGTCGCAGGCATCAACAGCCGTGCGGAACTGGCCGATGCCGAACACCGCTTCCAGCAGGCGAAGCGGGCAGAGGCGATGGCAGGCGGAGCAACGCTGCTTGCGCCTGAGACGGTGTTCTTCACCCATGACACGAAGCTGGGGCAGGATGTGCTGGTGGAACAGAACGTCGTATTCGGCCCCGGAGTTACGGTGGCAGACAACGTTCGTATCCGCGCGTTCAGCCATCTTGAAGGCGCGCGGCTGGATGAAGGGGTGGAGATCGGCCCCTATGCCCGCCTGCGCCCCGGCGCGGTGCTGGAAAAGAACAGCAAGGTCGGCAACTTCGTGGAAATGAAGAACGCCACGCTGGGCGAGGGGGCGAAGGCCAATCACCTCACCTATCTGGGCGATGCCACGGTGGGCGCGAAGGCCAATATCGGCGCGGGCACCATAACCTGCAATTACGATGGCTATTTCAAGCACCAGACGGTGATCGGGCCGGGCGCATTCATCGGTTCCAACTCCGCGCTGATTGCGCCCCTCAGGATCGGTGCGGATGCCATCGTGGCCGCAGGCAGCGCGGTCAGCCGCGATGTTTCGGATGGCGAACTGCGCATGGTGCGCGCCGAACAGCTGGTGAAACCGGGCTGGGCAGACCGCTTCCATGACGCGATGAAAAAGAAGAAAGAGCAGGCGAAGAAAGATGGCTGAAGAGCAGAAGGTAGGCGACGCGCAACTGGGTGCCATGCTGGAGGCATCGCGCGATTTCGCGTTCCAGCTGCTGGCGGAGAAGGGCAAGCTGGTGCCCTTCGGCGCGCGGGCCGGGCAAGGCGGCGATATCGAATTTGTGCGCGTGGCAGACGAGACGAGCACAGAACCGCTCGACGATATCTATACCCGCACGCAGGAACTGCTGGCCGGGCAGGCGAGCGCGGACGAGATCATCGTTGCCACCAGCGTGGCGCATGTCGCCATCGAAGGCGGCATTGGCGAGGAAGGCTATGCCCGCGCGATCCGGATCCACGTGGAAGCGCCGGATTTCAGCCGCATCATATTCGCGCCATACGATGTCGTTCCCGGCGAGCAGGAAGGCACCGCCACGATCGAACCGGGCAAGATGGTGGCGCAGGAAGCTGACGCCGTGGTGTTTGCCGCCTGATTGCCGGCCTGCCTGAACCACGGCAAGCGCCTGTTAAGGCGGCAGTTGGCATCGCGCGCAATCTCGGCATACAACATTTGCCAGCCGCCCCGTGCTAGGGGCGGTCATCAACTCAACTGGGGGCTCTCGCATCAATGTGCGGAATTATCGGGATTGTCGGCACTGAGCCGGTGGCAGACAGGCTGATCGATGGCCTGCGGCGGATGGAATATCGCGGTTATGATTCATCCGGCATCTGCACGCTCGATGGGGGCCAGATGGTCCGCCGCCGTGCGGAGGGCAAGCTGGCTAACCTCGCGGCCGAAGTCGCCGCCAATCCTGCGCCGGGGAATGTCGGGATAGCGCATACACGCTGGGCCACGCATGGTGCGCCCACGGCCCGCAACGCCCATCCCCATGCCACCGATGAAGTGGCCATCGTGCACAACGGAATTATCGAGAATTTCGCCTCGCTGCGGGCCGAACTGGTCGAGCGCGGCCGCAATTTCGAAAGCGAGACCGACAGCGAGATCGTGGCCCATCTGGTGTCCGAACAGGTGGAAGCCGGCAAGAGCCCGCAAGAGGCGGTGTCCGAAGTGCTGCCGCGCCTGCGCGGGGCCTTCGCGCTCGCCATCGCCTTCCGCTCGGCGCCGGACATGCTGATTGGTGCGCGGCTCGGTTCGCCGCTGGTGGTGGGCTATGGCGAAGGCGAGACTTTCCTTGGTTCTGACGCGCTGGCGCTAGCCTCGCTGACCCAGCGCATCACCTATCTCGAAGAAGGTGACTGGGTGGTCGCCACCCGCGAAGGCGCGGAGATTTTCAACAGTGAAAACAAGCCGGTAAAGCGCGATATCGTGGCATCGGGCGCCAGCGCTGCGGCCATCGAGAAGGGTAATTTCCACCACTTCATGCAGAAGGAGATCTTCGAGCAGCCGACCGTGGTGGCGCAGACGCTGCAAAGCTATCTCCGCCCGCTCGAACGCAAGGTGGCGCTGCCGCAGATCGAGTTCGACATCTCCGCGATTGACCGCATCACCATGGTCGCCTGCGGCACCAGCTATTACGCGGCGATGGTCGCGAAATACTGGTTCGAGAGCTTTGCCCGCGTGCCGGTGGACATCGATTTCGCGTCGGAGTTCCGTTACCGCGAGCCGATCCTGAAGGAAGGCGGCCTGTCACTGTTCATCTCGCAGAGCGGGGAAACGGCAGACACGCTGGCCGCGCTCAGGCACTGCAAGGCCGAAGGGCAGACCATCGCCGTGGTCGTGAACGTGCCCACCAGCACCATGGCGCGCGAGGCAGACCTGCTGCTGCCCACCCATGCCGGGCCTGAAATCGGTGTCGCCTCGACAAAGGCCTTCACCTGCCAGCTGGCGGTGCTCGCTGCGCTGGCAGCCCATTTCGCGGTGAAGAAGGGCCGCATGACGGCTGCCGAGGAAGCGGCCATCGTCGATCACCTGCTGGAAGCGCCGGCCTGCCTCAACGCGGCGCTGGATCACGATGCCGAAATCCAGGCAATCGCCCCGCTGATCGCCCCGGCGCGTGACGTGCTTTACCTGGGCCGCGGTCAGGACTTCCCGCTGGCGCTGGAAGGCGCGCTAAAGCTCAAGGAAATCAGCTATATCCACGCCGAAGGCTATGCTTCGGGCGAGATGAAGCACGGACCCATCGCGCTGATCGACAAGGATGTGCCGGTGATCGTGCTCGCGCCGTCCGGTCCGCTGTTCGAAAAGACCGTGTCCAACATGCAGGAAGTGGCTGCACGCGGCGGCAAGATCGTGCTGATTTCTGATGCCGATGGCATTGCGGAAGCGGGCGATGGCTGCATGGCCACCATCGAAATGCCCAAGGTCCACCCGCTGATCGCGCCGCTGGTCTATGCCGTGCCGGTGCAGTTGCTGGCCTATCACGTGGCCTGTGTGAAAGGCACCGATGTGGACCAGCCGCGCAATCTGGCGAAATCCGTCACCGTGGAATAAGCTTAAGAAACTGTGCGATTTCCCGGCGCGAGTTTACCTCAAAATAAGGGTTTTCAGACTAGAGCGGGCGGGTGAGCGAAAACTACGCCGGCCTGCCAAGCCTGCAATTGCAACTCAATGCGATGGAGGTTCTCGGCTTCAAGGATCCCGCAGAGGGTGACTGGTCGCGCCTGCACGCCTTGCAATATCGCGAGCTGCACAAGACCATCAAGGCAAGAGTTTGCGCCCATGTGATCGCGGCCGCGATGGTCGTGCTGATCTTCCCGCCAACCGCTTCCACGCCGCTGATTGCTGCCTGGATTTGCTCGCTCGCCTTTGCCGTGGCCAATGTCGTGCGCATCGAAGCGGAGATGGCTGATCTTGACCACCGCCGGATGAGCAAGCGCGAGTTTGAACGCCACGCCATAGCCATCCTTGCCATGGCTTCGTGCTGGGCCATTGCGCTGTTCGCGTTCATTCCCGGAAGTGACACAGCGGCGCATTTCGCGCTCTGGACCGTTGTCGCCATGCTGGTGGCAGGGTCTGCGCTCACCACGTCGAAATCGCCGATCACGG